>QNZR01000098.1 GCA_003978475.1 Sulfurimonas sp. | reverse complement strand
AAAAATGTTTTTTTCAAAATGGATTTTTGTCGTGAAAAAAAATATTTTTTTGATCGGGATTTCTCATGATGTTAATTTCGACCAATATACACCTGTATACACCCAGTATACGGCCATATACGCCCGTATACGTTTGCTATCCACCAAAACCTGTCACACACCCCTGAACTTCTAGTCTTATAATATCTCCTCTCATATGCGAAAAAAAGTTGTCTCAATCCTAGATTGGTTTGGTACTGAGACAATCTCATCCAGACTCTGGGCATACACAAAACCATCGGGAAAGGGGCCAAAATAGTTATGCATGGCCTCCTGCCCCGTTGCTTTGAGTGCGGTAATGGTTCGTCCGTGAAAAGAGTGTTCCAGCGTAATAATCTTATAGCGCTTGGCCTCACCATCCACTTCACCGTACTTGCGTGCAATTTTAATGGCACCTTCATTGGCTTCGGCACCGCTATTGGCAAAGAAACACTGCATGTCATACCCACTGTTTTGTACAATCATCCGGGCACACTTTGCCTGTGGCTCAATCAGGTAAAGATTGGACATATGTACCATATGTTGTGCCTGATGGCACAGGGCACTGCAGAGCTGTTCATTTCCATGCCCAATACTCACCACACCGATTCCGGAGGTAAAATCAATATACTTTTGACCTTCACTGTCCGTCAATCGGGCATTTTTTCCCTCAATAATGCTAATATTCTGCCGCGCATACGTCGGCAATACGTAACGTTCATCCATTGTCTTAACCTCATCTACTCGCATCGTCTCACCTCCACTTTTTTATCTTGATACACCGCATTGTTCCCTTCATAGCTAACATACGACGGTGTCAGGTTGTTCACGCCGTGTACCCCTGAATAGATCAAAACACAGTCTCTTCGCAGATTGCTGTTGTGCTTGACACTGAGTGCCACCTCGCCTATGTCAGAGACGACCGTAACCATTATACCCTCCTCAAAGCCAAGATCAGGGTGAAGATAAACATGTCGGTCTCGCTGAAACTGCGAATTCAGACTCCGCGCACTTTTACATGTAATTAAAAAAAGTTTGTTTGCATCGACATATTCAAATTCATATTCATCCATAAATGCAAAGCGCCCGTCATCGGTATCAAACCCTTTTTCATAGGCAATACGGTCGCGCCCTTTAACCGTATTTCCACTCTCTTTTTCCTCGGAAAATGCGGCAAAATGTTCCAGATATTCCTGTTCACTTTGCAATGCAATGCCAAAACATTCACACAATGCTGCCATCAGGTCATACTCACCAATACCGCTCTCGCGTTCCATCACCTGCGGCATCTTTAACATATGGTGAGTGCCATATGAGCAGCGTATATCGTGCTTTTGTAGAAAATGACATGTCGGAATCACCAGATCCGCCGCCTCCGACGTTTCGTTCTCATACAGACCGTAATAGACCGTCATTCTGGCTTTTGCAAAACGCTCCTTGACCCGTGCCGATGCAGGCATCTGATTGAGGGGATTGCTTCCTTGAACAAAGACCAGGTCAAATTTTGAAAAATCTGCCGTCACTTTGGAAACCGTGTTAGCTGCGAGGGCAAAAGGGTTCTCGATGCCCTCTTGCGATGCACCCAGATAGCTGACACCACACCCCTTTTTTCCAAACAGTCCCAACACGGCGGCAAACGCATCAATCGCACGAAGCACCGCAGCACCTTCACGATGTTTTTGTACTCCGACACCGACTAGAATAACCGTTCGTTTACCACCGACTAGCTCCAGTACCTTACCAATATCTCCCAGTGTCACGTCAATAGACTCCAAAACACTTTTAATACGTACCGTCTGGGTCAACTCATAGAACTCCTGAAATCCTTCAGTATGCTCCTCTAAAAAATCAAGCGCCTCGATATCATTAATGACAACAAAACGACTCAATAGCAGCGCCAAAAAAAGGTCACCGTGCGGTTTAATCTGAATATGGTGATCAGCCTGCGCGGCAATTTTTGTCGTGACAGGATCAATCACAATAAGTTTTTTACCCTTAATATAGGGTAACAGATGCGAGTTGGTAACATGAAGATTACGTCCCCAGACGATGACGGTCTGCGCATCTTCAATCTGTTTGAGATCTAACTGTTTGTTACTGCCGCGCCCGGCTAGAATACCGGCTTCTCCGGCACCGTCACATAACGAACCCGAGGTGAGTGTCGCTCCGAGTTTCGCAAAAAAATAGTCACTGACACCCTGCATTAAACCAAAATTTCCATGACCTCTGTAATGCAGAATTTTTGAAGCGTCACAAGCACGTATTGAGTGTTTCAATATGGTAACCGCCTCCTCAAGTGAAATAGTTTTCCCCTTGTAGCGTGCCGTACTTATCGGCTTGTATGCACTGTAATGGTTGAGATGCGGACATAAAAAACCCTGGGTCAGTTCATGGCTTAAATCCCCCTGTAACATCCCCTTGTCATACACCACGGAACAGGCATCATAACAGTCTAAAGGACAAGCAGATATGTTACTCATCCCGCAACTCCACTTTGACTAAATTTGAAAAGACTTTGGGCGCATCCATAACAATCTCGGCTTTATAGCTCGAAAGATGCTTGGCATCGGCAATACGCCATATCTTGGTGATTTTATAAGGACTTTTTATGCCGTTAATATAAAGCGTTTTGGCTAACGCACCCTCAACTTCATCACGATTTAAATAGATAACAAGTTTCGCTTTGGAGACATCAGCTAACTGTGCCAACGGTGTTGAAGGAGTGACAAAAGCACCCTGATGTACCAATAGATCATACAGCATCCACCCCTTATTGCTCAGGTGTTTATCGCGAATGCTCTTTTTTAGTACCGCCTCTCTTAGCTGAAGGTCATTGAGTTGAATGGTAATATTAGCCAGCTCTTTTTGAGTGTTAAGATACTGGTTCTGACTGGCAACAAGATCATAAAACTCCCGATCTTTCTCAACACTGGATTTAATCTTGAGGTTTTTAATACGTTCAAAATTGCGCTTCTTTTTTTCCAGCAGGGCTTCGTAGTTCTGAATCATCTTTTGGTTGTACGCTATAGTTTGACGTAACAATGCCATCTTGCGGGTGATCTTTTTCAATTCGACAGTATCGAGTTTATCATCTAAAACAATATAATCGTTCCCGTCCAACAGTGTGCCTTCTTTAGCTTCGTCGGCTCGCAATACGACGGCAGAGACGTTGGATGAGATGGTTTTAATCTCATAGGGTTCTACTTTGGCATAGTACTCTTTTGCGCAAAGTACCGACAAAGTCACTATTAAAGTCATTATTAATTTCATTGTCTTATCCATCCGTTTAATCGCTCTTATTTTACACAGAGCTTGCTTCAAATAGACTTTTAAAATAAAGATGCCGCTCTCAATAACCATGACACAAGATAGTAACAAAATTAATGTTATATCTAATGTTTTTTAGATATAATTAAACAATTTTTCCACAAGGTGTTCCCGATGTCCATGTTAGATCATGTCGATGCGTCAACCAATCTGGCAAAAAACAATGAAGTACAGCTTCTTGTCTTTAAAGTGGATGAGAGTGTCGAATCTCCTTTTTATGCCATAAATGTCTTTAAAACCCGTGAAGTTGTAGAAGCCAAACGTCATAAATTGACGCTTATTCCTTCAGCTCATCCTCTTTTAGAAGGTACCATTGTCTTACGGGGAACCCAAATTCCCATTTTAAACCTCCCCGTCTGGCTGGGCAACCATTTTAGTAAACAGGACAACGACAAGTCCAACTTTCTCATCTGTGATTTTAACGGCATTATTATTGGACTTCGTATTATGTTTGCCTTTCGTGTCGTCAAAAAAAATTGGGCACAGATGCATGCCCCCCAAAGCTACAGTTCGGGTGATCGTTCCATGATTATTAACGATACCCGGCTTGAAGACGGCAGTTTGTGTCTGGTGCTGGACTATGAGAAACTTCTTGCCGATGTCATTCCTCAGGCAATGGTCGATACCGGTGCTTCTCCCGAAAACCTTAAAGATCTGGTACTTCCGGAAAAACTGCTCAAAGGCACCGTGCTTATTGCCGAGGATTCCAAAACGGCACAAAAACACCTCAGTATTGTCTTTCAAAACTCCAAAATTTCCTATAAACTTTTTGATAACGGCAAGCAGCTGATTGATTATGTGTTTGCACTTTCAGATCCGACGGTCATTCCCGCCATTGTCACCGACATCGAAATGCCGGAAATGTCAGGTTTTACCGTCATTCAACAACTGCGCGCACGGAAGGAGACGGCTCACATACCCATTATTGTCAATAGTTCCATGACAGGGGATAATAATAAACGTGAAGCTGAAGGTTTGGGAGCCGACGGTTTTGTTGATAAAACCAAAAGTAAAGATATTATTCCACTGATCGTTACGATGATGAATGAAAAAAATTACATGTAAATCGAATTTACATGTAATTTGAGATGAAAAGCGTTAATTAAAAATTGAAAGCAGTACCCCTGCCGCAACGGCAGAACCAATAACTCCCGCAACATTAGGTCCCATCGCATGCATGAGTAAAATATTGCTTCGGTCATACTCCATACCGACCTTATTGGATACACGAGCGGCCATGGGAACCGCAGATACCCCGGCAGAACCAATCAGCGGATTAATCTTGGTTCCGGGAAACTTATTCATGATTTTCGCCATAATGACGCCCGCTGCTGTACCCGCAGAGAACGCTATAATCCCTAAAGCAAGAATCGCTAACGTATCGGCAACTAAAAACTGATCGGCTGAAAGCTTTGAACCGACTGCCAAACCTAAAAAAATGGTAATAATATTAATGAGTGCATTTTCCATAGTGTCAGAAAGGCGATCGACAACACCCGAGACCTTTAAGAAATTACCAAACATAAAGGCTCCAATTAGCGGTGTCGCTTCCGGAAGTACCAAAATAGCAAGTGTCAGCACCATAATGGGAAATACCAACTTTTCCAAACGCGATACCGGACGCAGCGTCGTCATTTTGATCTTACGCTCCTCATCGGTGGTCAATGCCTTCATAATCGGAGGCTGAATAATGGGCACCATTGCCATATAGGAGTAAGACGCGACTGCAATGGCACCTAAGAGCTCGGGAGCCAGTGCACTGGCAATAAAAATGGAGGTCGGCCCGTCAGCCCCGCCAATAATACTAATCGCACTGGCTTGCTTGAGTGTAAAATCAAAAAGTGTCGTATATTCTGAAAGTGCTACCGCACCGACAAGTGTACCAAAAATGCCGAACTGCGCCGCACCGCCCAGAAGTGCTGTTTTCGGGTTGGCTAACAGCGGGCCGAAATCGGTCATGGCACCAACCCCCATAAAGATGAGAATCGGAAAAAGCTGATTGGCGAGTCCTGCCTCATACAACACTCCCAAAAAGCCGTCAGGTCCGGAAATACCTGCAATGGGAATGTTGGCCAACAGTCCGCCAAACCCAATAGGCAGCAGCAACAGCGGTTCAAAACCCTTTTTAATTGCCAGCCAAAAGAGTAAAAAGGTAATCAGAATCATAATAACACGACCCAGACCTTTATGAAAATCACTCATCGGCTCACCGTGAGCACTCAACTCATTCTCATCAGGCGAAACCAATGCAACAATACCGGTAGAAGCAAGGAAATTACCAATCATCTCACCCATACCCTTAGATACATAATCCTCTTCCTGATGCGTCGTAAGCGGATCTGCTGCGCCGTGACCTTCGGCATAAGCCGATGTCATCAGCATTAAAACGGAAACAATAGAGAGTAAAAATATTTTCATTGCATTAACCCAATACTGCTACGACTTGACCTTCAACTACCTTATCGTTGACGTTAACATTAATTGAGTGAACCACGCCGTCTCGCGGGGCAACGACATCAATCTCCATCTTCATTGACTCTAAAATAATCAAGGTATCTCCCTCTTTAACGCTTTGACCCGGATTGGCAATAATCTTCCAAACCGAACCCGGCAACATCGCTTTAATATCTTCACTCTCTCCCGATGCCGCCGGAGCCGGTGTAGCAGCTACCGGTGCCACACTCTCGCCATTGACGGCAGTGACCTGAATATCAGCATTGCCTTCAGCCACCTGAACACTAAATTTTTGTCCATCTACTACTACTGTATAACTTCCTGTTCCCATACCTTTGTTCTCCTGTGTTGCTGCAACCGCACTCTCTGCTTGCATTTGTGAAATTTTTCTAACATTGACTTCGGCTTCACCTTTTAAGAAGGCAATCCCTTTTTCGTCGCACGACGCGGCAATAAAGACATTCTCTTCATTGACTTTAATGCCCTCTTTCTCAAGACGCTCAATCCAACAAGCAATAGATTTTCGCTCATCGGCATCGGCAATATCAATAGCACTTTTGGTTGTCGGCTCCAAGCCCAGTTTTTCCGAGGCAATTTTAACAACGTCAGGATCCGGTGCTACCGGAGTCTTACCAAAATAACCCAGAACCATCCTACCGTAACCCGGAGCAATCGCTTTCCACGGTCCTTGAATCACATTATTCAGTGCCTGTTGAAAGTAAAATTGCGATACCGGTGTCACCGACGTTCCGTAACCACCCTTTTCCACAACTTCTCGCATCGCACGAATGACTTCGGGATAGCGATCTAGCATGTTATTGTCCCGCATCATCTGCGTATTGGCCGTAAGCGCACCGCCGGGCATGGGCGAAAATGGAATAAGCGGTGATACCATGGTCGCTTCCGGCGGCATGAAATAGTCGCTTAAGCAGTCGTTCAATACCTCTTCATAGGTCAAAATCGCTTCAAGTTCCAAACCGCCAAGATCATAATTCATCCCTTTCGTAGCATGGAGCATAGTTAGAATATCGGGCTGACTGGTACCGCCGCTTACCGGAGATGCCGCCATATCGATACCGTCAATTCCGGCATCAAGCGCAGCCAGATATGCCGCAACCGAGACACCGGCAGTTTCATGCGTATGCAGACGCAAATGCGTCTCTTCAGGCACCAGACGCCGTGCCATTTTGATGGTTTCATAAATTTTATTGGGGTTGGACGTACCGCTGGCATCTTTAAAACAGATAGAGCTGTATGGAATCCCGCTATCTAAAATTTCACGGAGTGTTTTTTCATAAAATTCAACCGTATGAGCCCCTTCACAGTGTGGCGGCAGATCCATTAAGGTAATAACGATCTCATGCTTCAGACCATGATGCACAATGCGCTCACCTGAATACTTTAAGTTCTCTACATCATTGAGTGCATCAAAGTTTCGAATGGTTGTTGTGCCGTGCTTTTTAAAAAGTTTGGCATGCAGGTCAATCAACTCACGACTGCCGGTATCGAGCATCACGGTATTGACACCCCGAGCAAGTGTTTGCAGGTTGGCATCGGGGCCGACTATGGCGCGGAAACGATCCATCATGTCGAAAGCATTTTCATTCAAATAGAAAAACAGTGATTGAAACCGTGCTCCGCCGCCAAACTCAAAGTGCGTTATTCCCGCCTCTTTCGCAGCTTCTACCGCCGGAAAGAAGTCATCCATTAAGACACGTCCTCCAAAAACCGACTGGAAGCCGTCTCTAAATGTGGTGTCCATTATGTCAATAAATTTCTTAGCCATCGTATTCCTTACGCTTTATTGTGATGCATGATTGCCGCACTTATGGCTGCAACAATTTTTTTCGTATCTTTTGCCTGTGTGCCCGGTGTTGCACCTGGTGCCTCAGAAATCCCTTGAGGTTCAGGAAAAAATCGCTCAATTATTTTTCGCTGCAGGTTCATTAACAGTATTAAAACCACTAAAAAAATCAATACCGTTCCCATCCCGAGTATTAAAAATTTAAAACCCTCAATAACAAGGTTTGTTTCCATACTAAGCCTTTTAATAAAAGTTGAGCTAATAATATAATAAAGATGTTTGAATTTTGCTTGAAAAAGCAGAGATTTTCCTGCTCTTTTGGGAAAACGTTACATTTTTGGTTTTTTAGGCTAAAATTCCAGTAATAATTTTTTATACGGAGTGACACACAATGAATTTAGACAAAATTGGTTACGGAGACAACCCCGATAACGTCAAGGCGATTATTGAAATTCCCTGCGGTTCCAACATTAAATACGAAGTCGAAAAAGAGAGTGGTGCTCTGGTACTTGATCGCGTCATGCATTCGGCCATGTACTACCCTGCCAACTACGGCTTTGTCAACCAGACGCTCTCCCAAGACGGTGATCCTGCTGACATTATGATCTTGACCGAGTACCCCATGCAGGCGGGCAGCGTCGTCAATTGTCGTCTGGTCGGCGTACTGATTATGGAAGATGAAAGCGGTATTGATGAGAAACTTTTAGCCGTACCGACTTCTAAAATTGATCCGACATTCGATGAGATGAACGATTTAGATGATGTACCGGCACATACATTGGCAAAAATTAAAAACTTTTTTGAAACCTATAAGATGCTCGAACCAAACAAATGGGTCAAAGTCAAAGAGTTCCAGAACAAAGCCGCGGCAACCAAAATTTTACAAGATGCCATTGACAGCGTAAAGTAGCCATGATGATTGCAGGTATGTTTGAGCAGGATTTGGCGGCGTATATGATTTTCGGACTCATCGTCAATTTTGTCTTTTCCATTCTTTTTGGTCTCTATTTGAGCAAAAACATCGGCTTGGAGCAAATGATGCGCTCTAAAGGGGACAAAGAGCAGTCGCTGTTTGTTAAACTTTCACTGTTCATCCCCTATGCTAAAATGTTCATCACCCTTTACCGGGTTGCCATTTTACAGATCTATTTTCTTAATCGCGGCTACACGCATCAAGAGTACTGGATCTACCTAACCAACACCGAAGAGACGTAAATACACCCCTTGCTAGGGTAGACGTTGCACGCAGCTTCGCAAAAGAACATCCGAGTAAATCCCTTTTTGCAATGCTCTGGCACGGCGTACCGACCGCTGATACTGATAGTCGATCATGGTCGCCTGAGCACTCGGAGTCGCCACCGCAAGTCCCGCTTCCAATAACAGTTCTGCAAGACTTTTTCTTCCTTGTGCATACACGATACACCGCCGCGCATCCACCCTCTCAAGATGATACTGCTGGTAGCGCTTTAGATGGGTTTGTGAAAAATAACGGTACCGGGGATGCTGACGTTGAAATGTCACCAGACGCTGTTTACATGTAGTGTCTAAACCCTCGATCTCATCGAGGGTCACAATACCGTAATTTTGGCACGTCACAGCACTGCCGTTAATGGTGAACGCTATCTCATTATTACTCAAGACCCCGGTCACAATACCCAATGTCGGTTCGGCCGATAGTGCTAACGAGACATATCCAACTAAAAATATTAGGTAAACATTTTTCATCACAGCTATCATAAAGTCTTAAAGGTTAAAAGTGTATAAATAGAGAAGAAAAAGCAAGGAGATCCGGTGCAAGATTATAAACTCAAACTGATTCTCACTATTTTGAGCAGCATTGTTTTTGCCTTTATCTTTGTTCTTTTGGCATTTGTCACACCCATTAAAAAGAATCAGCAATACGGATCGATTAAAAAGCCGAAATCTACCCTTGAAAAGATCTCTCACGCTGCTAAAAACTAAACGGCCTCACGAGCTGTGTATGACAAGAGTATTGGCAAATTTATCGTGAAAGGCCTGCTTTTTTGCAGAAAAAAGTACCATGGCAAACCCCGCTAGCAGCATGATGCTCGAAAGCAGGTATCCCACATACCGTTTCATACCGGTTTTGGCATCAATGGTATCGAGGGTATCAGCATCGACAACTTTGATTTTCATAAATTTTTTTCCCGGTGTGGCACCGTCAAACTTTACCCACATAGCAATGGTTGCAGCAATAATAACAACCGTAATGAGCGCTCTGTAGATACCCACGGGTAACGGATCTTCAAAATTGGGAAAAAGAAACAGCAAAGCAATAGTAATAAGCGCAAACAGCGCATTGTCTATGGTAAATGCCACCCATCTCACTATAAAACCCGCATACTCCACCGTACGGCTATGACGCTCTTGCTGCTCCATTATCTACCCTGCTCTTTTTGTGCCCATTGTAACAAAATTATAATTTACATGTAATTTAAAAACTCAATAAATCTTCAAGTTCCTTCAGCGTCTCAATCCGATGGGTAGCCTTGGAAAAATCATGTGACGCGGTAAAGGCATTGGTCACAATGACCGTATCAATATTGGCAGCAACGGCAGCACGCAGACCCCGTTCTGAATCTTCGATGACAAGCGCCTCGTGTGCTTGTGCCTGAAAAGATGCCAATCCCTTAAGATAGGGATCAGGGTGAGGTTTGGATCGGGGATAGTCTTCAACACACAAAACAAACTCCATCATATCTGCAATACCTCGGTTACGGTGAATGAGCTCAAAATCAACACGGCGTGATGTTGTCACAATGCCCATTCGGTAGCGGCTGCTGAGTCTTTTGAGAACCTCTTGAACTCCTGAGATGGCAATATCTTCATGCTCCAAATAGTACTGATACCGCTCATTACGTCGATCACGTGCCCGAGCGACACTCATCGCATCAAATCCGGCACGTTCAGCCAATACGAAACTGCTTAAGCCGTTGACCATGATCTCTTTATAACTCGCTTCATCCATCACAATACCCATGTCATAAAGCACTTCAGCACTGGCACGATAGTACCATATCTCAGTCTCCACCAACACACCGTCATTGTCAAAAAGCAGATATTGTTTCATGGCACACCCATTGTTTCATTTGACATAGTATACCTTACCTTGTTGTCCAATCACTGCAAATATTTTGAAAGAAACATCAAAAATTCACTGCAATCGGCTACGGAGACTGGTGTTGCTGGCTTAGTGGAATTCAAGAAATTGGCGGCGTGAGACATTGATGGTGGGTCATGAGTGACTCGAACACTCGACCACTCCGTTATGAGCGGAGGGCTCTAACCAACTGAGCTAATGACCCCTATCTGTTTAAGACGTGCAATTTTACGGGAAAAAATCTTATAAACTACTGATTTAGACAAAACTCTTTTTACCGCGATCATCATACATATGGCGAAAACGAAAGACAATAAGATTTTGCATAATGGCAAAAAGGACCATGAAGTTGACAAAGCTACTTCCTCCGTAACTAAACATCGGTAGCGGTACCCCTACAACCGGGGCAAAACCAATGGTCATGGAGATATTGACCGTCATATAAATAAAAATGAGAAATGAAATACCCGATGCGAGCACTTTAATATAATAATCTTGATTCCACACCGCAAGACTCAACAGATGCAAAATCAATAGAGCATAGAGCAAAATCAGCCCAAAAGCACCCAAAAAACCAAACCGCTCCGCCACATAGGCAAAAATAAAGTCACTCGAAGCAATCGGCAAAAATTTCATTTGTGTCTGGGTGGCATTCTCTTTCTCTTTGCCTGTAAATCCACCCGAACCAACCGCAATGATGGACTGCTGCACATGGTACGAGGGTTTCTCCGCAACAAAATCGGTAATGCGTTTTTTCTGATAATCGTGAAGCTGCGTGTAAAGCAGGGGCATCGAGATAACCAATGTCCCAATTAATGTTGCCAAGACCTTCCAGTTGACTCCGACAAAAAAGAGAATGCAAAACCCCAGCAGCAACAACACAATTGCCGTTCCCAAGTCGGGCTGTTTGGCAATAAGAAAAAACGGCAGTAAAATATAGAATGATATTTTAGCAAACTCCTTAGCATTGTATCCCTGCAGTGAAGGGGGATTTTTACTGATGAGGTAGGCAAGCATCAAAATAAATGCCGGTTTCATAATCTCCGAAGGCTGAACGGTAAAATCAATAAAAGGTATCTCGATCCATCGTCGTGCCCCAAGGCGGGCATGTCCGAAGAACTCTACGGCAACCAGCAGTAAAATATTGAGCCAGTAAAAAATGGGAATGAGCCAGCTGAACCGACGAATCGGAAGCAGGAAAAAAAGCATAAAAACAATCACCGCCACACCCACATATACCAGATGTTTTTGTGCCAGTGTCGGCGCAATCTCGCCAATAAGCCATTGTGAAATTACCACCAGCGGAATAATTAAAATAATGGAGACAAAATCAAAGTGTGCTAAAATACGCCGATCAAGTTTCCTCAAGGATACTACTCCGATTTTCTACTCAAATTATTGTTAAATTGTAACATACTAAAGGTAATATACCCATGAGCCAAACTGCAACCTTTCAGGTCCATAACGCATCTCGACTCGACACGTTTTTGGCACAGACACTGCAAGAACCCCGCAACCAGGTTGCCCATCTCATTAAAAACGGTCATGTCACGGTTGAAGGCACTACGGTTACAAAACCCGGGCTTAAACTCAAAGGCAACCAGCATATTGGCGTCAACTTTCCCGAACCCGAAGTTACCCCGGCACAGAACATTGATTTTGAGGTTGACATTCTCTATGAAGATGATGCTATTTTAGTCATCAACAAACCCAGTAACCTGACCGTTCATCCTGCCGCCAGTGTCAAAGAGCCGACACTTGTCGATTGGCTCAAGCACAAAAACATTCGCCTCTCTACCATCAGCGGCGAAGAGCGCCACGGTATTGTCCACCGGCTCGATCGGGGTACCAGCGGGGTTATGGTCGTTGCCAAAACCAATGAAGCCCATGAAAAACTCTCACTACAACTACAGGACAAAAGTATGGGACGTTACTATCTAGCTGTCATCTCTCCACTGCTAAAAGAGACCTTTACCTACATTGACAAACCCATTGGAAGAAGCTCCCACAACCGTCTGAAAATGGGTATTACCGAGCATGGTAAAAGCGCACAAACGCTCTTTAAAAAGCTCTACCCGAGTCGTGATGAAAGCCTGGAATTAATTACATGTAAATTATTTACCGGCAGAACCCATCAGATTCGGGTACATCTTGAATCCATAAGCCGTCATATTGAAGGCGATCATTTATATGCTCTTAAGAGCAAAAAAGATAAAATCAACAGAATTTTACTCCATGCCTATCTGCTCTATCTGGTACACCCTTCCTCCGGCGAAACCATGGAATTTTGTGCTCCGATAGCTGAAGAGATGCAGACATTTATTGACCAAGAATTTGAGAAGGAAATACTTAATGAGATCATTGCTCCACATCATTTTGACCGCCACTTTAGCGGTTTTACTCTTTAACGGCTGTTCCAAAACGCCTTCTGCGTCGCACAAAGCCGTACTGGATTCGTCACTTCCCATAGTCAGTATCAACGGAACTTTGGTTGATATGAATGCGATTGCTTTCGAGTGGAAACCGTTACAACATCCTCGTGTTGCCGGTATTGCCATCTACCGAAACCATCCTAAAAAAAACGATAGTACCAAACTGCATCTCATCAAACGCATTTATAACAAAAATGTCACCCATTATGTCGATACCGATGTGATGCCCAATACCCAGTACCGGTATGTCTTTACCTCATTTAACCAGGACGGCGCCGAGTCTCACCCGAGCAAAACGGTCAAGGTCAGCACGCTGCCGCTTCTAAAATCCGTCAGCTTTTTTAGCTCTATCGGCAATATGCCACGCAAAGCCAAGCTCATCTGGAGACCGCACACCAACCCCAAAGTTGTCGCCTACGAAATTCAGCGTCAAACTCTGGATGATCCGGAATGGGAAATTATTACCACCGTCAAAGGACGCCTCAATGCCGAGTACATTGATGAAGATCTTAAAGATGACAAAGTCTATAAGTATCGCATTCGAGCCATTACCTTTGATCATCTGAAATCACGGCCGAGCGAAACGGTTCAGGTGACGACCAAACCGCTTCCTCCGACGGTAACAGGAGTCACGGCAACCACCGAAGCAGTCAAACAGATCACCATCTCATGGACTCCCAGCACCGACAAAGAGATTGACTACTACAATATCTATCGTGCCGTCAGCAGCGACGGGCATTTTAGACGTGTCAAAAAAACCCGTCAAACCAGTTATGTTGACCGCATTAACAAAGACGGAGTGGGTTATTACTACCGTATCAGCGTTGTCGATCGTGACGGGCTTGAGAGTCAAAAAAGTCATCCACCTACCTACGGCAGCACTTTGGGTAAGCCAAAAACACCCAAAAATTTCAAAGCAGAGCTCATTAACAATGCCGTCTATTTAAGCTGGAAACGCGCGGACCGTCGCACCAAAAGCTATACTTTGGTTAAAACATCGCGAAGCGGTTGGCTCTCTAAAAGTACCAGTCACATTGATAATATTCAAAAGACCGAACTAACCGATACCAATATTGCTCCCGATATTCTCTACGAATATCAGATCTATGCTGTTGATGCCAACGGTGTCAAATCACAGCCGTCCGAGGCAGTCGAGATCTCTTTTGAATCAAAATAGGCTATTGTTTTATGCCCCATATTCATCTTGAAGAGCGTAGACAAGCAGGCATTCCCTGTCATGTCGGCGCCAGTCGTTTCGAGTTTATTGCGACCAATGTCAACCATTCGCAAGAGCAGCTTATTGCCGTAGAAGTCGAACAAAAGAAATTTTTTATTCTGCGTAAAGAGGGAGCGAAACGACTGATTAAAAGTGATAAAATCACCCGTCCTTCTCCTGCATATCTTATGCATACGGCTCTGCTGGATTACGTTACGCTGACTGATGCAAACGTTTTAGACTCCAATGTTCCTGCCATAGAAAAAAATAGTCACTTTCAAGAAGTAGGGGCACTCAAGCCTATTGCATTTTTTCTCAAACAGTTTCCCCAAGACCGCAACATCCATATTGAGATCGGTTTTGGTTCAGGTCGTG
>QNZR01000137.1 GCA_003978475.1 Sulfurimonas sp. | reverse complement strand
CTTTTATTAGCCCGAAGCTCAGTCCATTTTACCAACTCTCGCAGTGGATGATTAAACATGCCTCCATTCCGGAGTACAACGTCAGTGCAACACCCAAACTTTTTGCTACAAAAATATGGCTGATACTCTCGCTGGTTACGCTCTATTTTGCACTTAGCGGTAATGAGATTATCACATTGATCTTATCTGCCCTTCTTGTACTTTGCGTCAGTGCAGATACCGTCATGGATGTCTGTATCGGGTGCCGTATCTATGCATTTTTGAAGCGTTATAACATCACCATTACCTCACTCAAAGAGTAGTAATGCACGAAAAAGCATATCGCAGCGTCATTAAAACCGTCTCCTGGCGTACCCTCGGTACCCTCGATACCGTATTAATTTCGTACATTATTACCGGCAGTTTTGCTATGGCAGCATCCATCGGTTCTATTGAACTGGTAACGAAAATGATTCTTTACTAATTTCATGAACGTGCATGGAATAAGATCAATATCGGTCGGGTACCTCCGACACAACATCACTATCAGATATAAAAGGATACCTAATGCAAGAACGTATTGCAGCATTTAACAGACAGTTTGAAACCTCAAGTATCGAAGAGGTCTTGAACTATTTCACTACAACCTATAACGGGCGTATCGGTTTTTCTTCAAGTTTCGGTGCTGAAGATCAGGTGCTTACCGACATACTGGTACAACAACCGACAATGGTCAAAATTTTCACCCTGGATACCGGGCGACTGCCGTATGAGACCTATGACGTTATGGATAAAACCAACAAAAAATACGGTATTACCATTGATGTATATACCCCGGAACGTTCCGATCTGGAAACCCTCTACAGCACGCAGGGAATTAACGGATTTTATGACAGTATTGAAAACCGCAAAGCCTGTTGTCATGTTCGAAAAATTGCGCCGCTACAACGTGCCTTGAGAGGACTTGATGTCTGGATTACAGGCTTGCGGCAAAGCCAGTCTGTCACCCGGGATAATTTGGAACTGCTTGAATATGACGAGCAGTTCCAACTCATAAAACTCAATCCGCTTGCACGCTGGAGTGAAACAGAGGTTTGGGACTATATTCATCAGAACCATGTCCCTTACAACGCCCTGCATGATAAAGGATACCCCAGCATTGGATGTGCTCCGTGCACACGCTCCATAGCTGTGGGTGAAGACATCCGAGCCGGTCGGTGGTGGTGGGAAAAACCCGAACATAAAGAGTGTGGTCTACACGCTAAAACCGCCTAGGAGCCATGATGAAGAAAGAGACAAAAGCAGCGCGGGTAGAGCGTATTAAACAGGAAAAAGACGGTCTGGACGTACTCAAAGATATTGAACATTATGCCCAGAGTCATGCTCCTATTGATCCCGAAGATATTGACCGGTTTAAATGGTACGGACTCTATACCCAAAATCGCTCATTACAAGATGATGACGACACCATCGAGTATTTTATGTTGCGGGTTAAACTCGAAAAAGGGGAACTCACTTCCAAGCAGCTCAAAACCGTCGGCAGCATCTCGCGACGCTATGCTCGAAACACTGCAGATTTTACCACGCGTCAGGATCTGCAATTTCACTGGATTCAAGTCCGAAATCTTCCCGCCATTTTTGCACAACTTCACGCGGTCGGTTTGAGCACACAACTTGCCGCCGGAGATTGTGTCCGTAACATTATCTGCTGTCCTGTTAACGGTATTGATGCCGATCAGACAGCCGATGTGACCGATATCGTAACGCAACTTAACCGTGAATTTCAGAACAACCGTACCTTCTCCAATCTGCCGCGTAAATTTAAAATTGCTGTTTGTGGCTGCAACAAACACTGCATTTCTCACGAAATTCAGGACTTAAGCTTCACAGCACATACGCTAAGTGATGGCAGTACCCTGCTGAGTGTCACGGTCGGCGGTGGACTGGGAAGCAATCGGCGTATTGCCGAGCACATCGGTTATGTGCATGCGCATCAGGCGCTCAATGTTGCCAAAGCCGTGACCGAATTGTTTCGCGACCACGGCAATCGAAGCAACCGCTCCAAAGCACGCCTGGGACATCTGATTGAAGCGTGGGGCATAGCAACATTTGTTACTGAACTTGAAAATAAACTTGGCTTTAGATTACTACAGCATGACGCACCGCAATTCACACCCTATGCCCAACGAAGTCACTTCGGTATTCACCCAAGCACCGTAGCAAAAGAGAGTTTTATCGGATGTGCCCTCAACAGTGGTAACATTGGAGGAGAAGCCCTCACAAAGCTATCAAAAATTTTACATGTCAATTCGGCCGATGCTATTCGTGTGACACCGACACAAAACTTTGTGGTCATTGGAGTTCCCGACGAACGTACTTTAACGCTGGCTTCAGATTTGGAAGATATGGGATTTAGTGCCTTTCCGTCCGTTTTTAAAGCGCGTACTCTGGCATGCACCGGACTGAATTTTTGTAAATTTGCCGTCAGTGAGACTAAAGTTCTCGCCCAACGTATTGTTGATCATCTGCAAAAAGAGTTTCCGCAGTTTAGTGAGCCCCTAAGCATCAGTGTTAACGGCTGCCCCAATGCCTGTGCCCATCCCTATGTCGTCGATATCGGTCTTTTAGGCTGCATAGTCAAAGAAAACAACCAGCGCGTCAGTGGGTTTGAGCTGATTTTCTACGGACATCTTGAAGGTGACAAGAGTCATTTTGGCATTAAAAGCGGCATTAAAGTCACACCGCAATCAGCTCCGTACGTCATTGCCGATCTCATACGGGAATACCAGCGTCACGGCAGCTACACATTTAAACATTTTCTTCAGAAGAAGGTCTCTTGAGTATCGCTACGGACGTCTGCAAAGCTTTAAAAAAGTAGGTAACATCCTCGGCGGTGTGCGTGTAGTGAAACCCGATACGAATCCAACCCGGCTTGGTCACAAATAATTCATTATCTTTATAGCCGAGCAGATCATGCCCGTAAGGACCGGCGCAACTGCATCCGGCACGCACTTGTATTTGGAACTCATCAGAGAGTACTTGCGCTAAAACATACGGGTCAACACCGACAATATTAAAAGAGAAAACGGCAAGCTTGCGGTGCGTTTCCAGGCAATAGAGCTTTATATTCTCAATGCCCCGCACGCCTTCTTTGAAACACTGTTTCAAAACCTCTTCCTGACGTGCTATGACCTCCAAGCCTACCGTATTGCGCAGTTCGTACGCCAATGATGCTTTAATAAACTGTAAAATTCCCGGGGTACCGGCATCTTCTTTGGTCTCAAAATCGTCTTGAAACGTATGTGAGGCACGCGAAACATACGATACTGTTCCGCCACCGGCAAAGGTCGGCACTTCATCGCAATCACACAGCTCTTTTCGAATGACCAGTAATCCACAGCTTCCCGGTCCGCCTAAAAGTTTATGCGGGGAGAGAAACATCGCATCATAGTAACGCGAGTCCAGATTCATATAAGGTGACGATGCCGCCGCATCAAAACAGACAATACCATCATGTGCTTTCATAATCTCATAAATCTCTTGAATCGGATTAATCGTACCCGTCACATTCGAAGCAGCGGCAAAACTGCCAAACAGCTCTCGAGAGCTGTTGGCTTCAACGACATCACGTAAAATGTCCAGATCAATAGTCTCCTCACTGTTGAGCGGAATGCGTATGGTCTCGCACAGCGCCTCTCGAAAACTGACCTCATTGGAGTGATGTTCAAACGGTCCAATAATAACCAGAGGAAGTGCCTGCTTCTCAGGCTGAATCCGGTAGCGTTTTTTCGTGGCCGGAGGAATGTAGAGTCCCATTAATTCCTGAAATTTTTTAATGGCACCTGTTGCTCCGGTGCCGCAGGGAATCACATAAAAATCATCGCCTACTTCCAGCGTCTGCTTCAGAGACTCCCGTGCCCGGTTATAGTGTGCCGTAATTTTTTGGGCATTGCGCCCTATTTCAGAATGTGTATTGGCATAGTTTTTAAGAATATGTTGCAGCCGCTCTTCTATAGGTCGATAGGCCAGCCCGGAGGCAGTATAGTCTAAATAGAGAAGTCCCTCCTCCAGTATAATATTGCGACGGACGGTCTCAATCATCATATAAGCCGGAGCTTAAATATCGTTCCCCTGTATCGTTGAGCATTGTAACAATGACTTTACCCCGGTTGGCTTCCCTGCCAGCAATTATTTCAGCAGCACAAACATTGGCTCCGGAAGAAATTCCCACAATTAGCCCCTCCTGTTTCGCCAATTGGCGCGAAACCGCCAGAGAATCTTCATAGCTGATTTTCAGAATCTCATCATAAATCTCGGTGTTGAGCGCCTCAGGAATAAATCCGGCTCCGATACCCTGAATTTTATGCGGTCCGGGCTGTCCGCCGGAGAGTACCGGCGATGCATCGGGTTCAACGGCAATCACCTCAATATCAGGGTTGTGCTCTTTAAGAACCTCGCCCACTCCGGTTATGGTACCTCCGGTACCGACTGCGGCAATAAAAATATCTACCTTGCCCTCAGTATCACGTAAAATCTCTTGTGCTGTCGTGGCACGGTGCACGGCAGGATTGTCCGGATTGGCAAACTGCTGCAACACTAACGCATTGGGGGTGGTTTCTGCCAGTTCAAGCGCCTTGTCAACAGCACCTTTCATCCCTTTTTCAGGTTCAGTCAAGACCAGTTTTGCTCCCAGTGCCGCTAAAAGCTTGCGTCGTTCCATACTCATGGAACTGGGCATTGTCAGGGTCAGATGGAGTCCTAGACTGGCGCAAACCATTGCCAGACCAATACCGGTATTGCCGCTGGTTGGCTCAATAATTTGACTCTCTTTGGTAATCTCTCCACGCTTGAGCGCCTCATGAATCATATTGTAACCGATTCGATCTTTTACCGAATGGGATGGATTTAAAAATTCACATTTTCCAAGTATCGTAGCTCCGGTAGCATCAGAGCTGGTGTTAAGTTTTACCAGTGGTGTATTTCCAATAAGTTCGGTGACGTTTGTTGCATAATTCATGATGATTCTCCTTTATATGCTATAGCAAATCTGTTTTGAAACCAGTTGCTGATATTGGGTTAAATCTGCCAATGAGAGGTCAAAAAGCGCTTCAAGTTCTTTGGTTTTCTCTTCATAAAACAGGGCTAATGCCGGATTTTTTGTGCTTGACTCGACAATACTCAGATGTCCTTCAAGGGCTTCAAAGATATCTCGAATGACAATCTCTTTGGAGTCTCGCGCCAGATGGTATCCGCCATGGGCACCGCGGGTACTGCTGACCAGTCCCGCTTTGCGCAGTGTTCCAAGGAGCTGTTCTAAGTAATTTTGTGGAATATCGGCATGTTCCGATATCTCCTTTATCTGCACCGGTTTGGCGCTTTTTCGCAAATGCAGTTCATACATTGCCGCCAACCCGTACAAACCTTTGGATGAAATCAGTGACATGTACTATCCTAACGCTTTTGCCAAATCCTCTATCAGGTCATCAGCATCTTCGAGACCGACACTTAGACGTACCAGTCCTTCCGTTACGCCCGCTTTGGCTAAATCTGCCGGTGGTACCTGCATGTGTGTCGTACTTGCCGGATGGGTAATAATAGACTTGGAATCTCCAATATTGACCACAACGGCAAACAGTTCTGTTGTGTTCAGAATATGCTCTGCTGTTTCAAAATCACCCACATCAAAACTTAACAGTCCCGACGCCATACCTTCTTTGAACTGCTCTTTGGCGCGTTTATGGTACAGATCACCTTCAAGTCCCGGATAGTTCACCTTCAGTACCTTAGGATGAGCCGCTAAAAATTGTGCTACTTTTAAAGTATTTTCACTGTGTTTTTGCATACGAATAGCCAGGGTTTCAAGCCCCTGAATAAATAACCACGAGTTAAACGGTGCCTGTGCCGCACCAATATCGCGAATCAGCGAAAGGCGGACACGCAACGTAAAAATTGGAAACGGCAAGTCGGCATACACCAGTCCATGGTAGCTCTCATCGGGTTCATTAAACTGCGCATAGCGTACATTACCGATGAGCTTGTCGTTGAGCCCTTCGCGTTCAACAATGAGGCCTCCAATCGCCAAACCCTGACCGGTAATATATTTACTGGCACTGTGCACCACCACATCAACCCCTTTAGTAAGCGGGTTAAAAAGTATGGGGGTAGCCACCGTGTTGTCACAAATGGTAATGACATCATAGCGGTTGGCAATAGCGGCAATTTTTTCGACATTGGCAATCGAGATATTCGGATTGGAAAGTGACTCAAAAAAGACGGCTTTCGTCTTCTCGTCAATCAATGCTTCGAGATCATCGGCACTGTCACTGTCGAAAACTTTTGCCGTAATACCAAAACGTTTCAACGTATGGGTTAAAAGTGTCGTAGCGCCACCGTACACCTTCTCCGCAACAATAATATTATCACCTGCCTCGGCAAGATTGGCAACCGCATTGAAAATCGCGGCCTGACCACTTGACGTCGCAATAGCGGCCGCCCCTTTTTCTACGGCAGCAATTCGGGTTTCTAAAACTTCAGTTGTCGGATTGTTCAACCGTGTGTAGATCGGTCCCAACTCTTTCAGCGCAAACAGATTGGCAGCCCGTTCAGCCGTTTTGAAATCATAAGCGGTAGTCTGGTACAAAGGAACGGCCATCGTACCCAACCCCTCTTGATGATATCCGCTGTGAAGTGCTAAAGTCTCTTGATTCAATTGTGTTCCTTTTGTTGTGATAGTGACAGTATAGTCCATATATATTTTATTGTCAAGTAATCCTATCAACAAACTATATATTAATCATTTTTACAAGATTCGGAACCGTTACGCGTCGTGCGTGTCAAAAAACTCATGGCAGCAATCATTACCGATACCGCGAGTATGAGATAGACGGCATAGATAATATCTCTGTAATCGGCAAGTGCAATTTTAAAGACCGTCATCAGCGCTTCAATGGAGAGCGCAATAATAATAGAGATCAGAAATTTCTCCAACAACACTTTAGAACCATGTGACTCTTTAAAATGTTCCTTATATACCACTTCATGCTCAAGAAGATTTTTTGCCAGATCAAAAATCGCCAGACCCAGCGTCAACGCAATCGTAGACTTAAAAATCGACTGAAAAATATTGACCCCCTCGTCCAGAGCATAATAAACAAAATTAAAAAGTGCATAAAAAATTAAAATTACGGCAAAAAAGCTTAGACTGTAACCGATAGCGGCATAGACCATCTTGCTCATGGTGTTGAAAAAATCGGCTTTGTCAATATAGTGCAGCTCCTCAAGCAACTGAAGCACATTGAAGTTGAGAATCATCACTTCATTGTCCGAGATTTGTTTTGAAGCCGTTACCGTAGGTCTTCCGTCTGTTGAAGAGAGATACACCGAACTCATATATTCGCCGTTCTCATCCAAAGAGATATTCTCCCGTAGCGACGTTACGACACGGTTCATACGTTTGGTATCTTCAGCCTCTTTTAAATAAAGAGGTGTGATCTGATTGCAACCACTGTTAACGGCGTAAATAGACTGCAGGGAGTGAAAGAGCGGAAAAAAGCGGCGAAGCTCCTCTTCTGACAACGTATTCCGCTCCATGGCGTTAATGGTGTCAAAAATATGTTTTTTAATAGCATCACGATGCTCTTTATAGATTTTTATCAACGTTTTCATGGCACCCTCCCCTCTTGCCAATGCCCACCATAACACCATCCGGCGGGCATATTGTTGTCTGTATTATTTCGTGTCTGAAAAGATGTTCTTTTTAAAATCACTCAATTTCTCTTTGAGCGCATCAAAAAGTTTTTCCGCCTTATTTTTGCCTTTAATCTCTTTTTTCACACTTTTAACGGCATCATAAAGCATTTCATAACTGTTGTCTGAATGGCTGACATAGCCTAAAATCTCTGCGACTTTCAGCTCATCTTCTGCTGATTGTACGTAATCCAGTGCTTTTTGTTTCTCTCCCTGTTTCGAGAGCTCTGAAGCGACGGCAATCAGATCCGTTGCTTTTAGCAGCGGCAGCGGTACGACTTCAATGGCCGTATCGAACGTGCTCAATGCAATCCCAAGAATACTTCGTGCCTTGGCGCTCTGATTGTCATGCAGATACTGCGCCGCCAGCTTTAATGCACGGGGGTAGCTTTCCAGCGGTAAACTCACTACGGTAATATCAATCTCGCTTTGCAAAGTATTTAACAGCACCCGCGCAGCCTGAACCCTGTGCTGTTTGAGTAGTGTGTTGACCTCTTTAAGTGCCGCTTCGACATCGGCTTTGGTACCAAGATACTCATGTACCGCAACGGCACTCTCCACAGGAAGCAACCTAGGCGCCTCTTTGGCACTTAAAATCACCTCCAGTTTTCCCAATGCTTTTTCAATATTTGCTTTCGCTTTTTCAGTCTCACCGGCATCAAGATTGACCAATGCCTTTTGCGTAAACTTTAGTGACGTTATGGCCTCGTCAATCAATTTTTTTTGGGAATCGACAGCCTGCTTCTGCCCTTTTTCTACAGCAATGGTATTAATCTCTTTGACGGTTTTGGTACTGGAGGCATCTGCATAAACACCGCCTACAAATAAACTGGTTGCCACCAGGGTTGAAAGTACAATATTTTTCATTATTAATCTCCTGCTTGTAAATTTATTATTCATTGACATATATTATTTTTTTGGTATGGTAACAGTTAAAATTCCATTCGCATACTCACTGCTCATTTTGGCAGTATCGGCATTCTCCGGCAGTACAAAACTCCGTTGGAACTGCTGAATATACCGCTCTTTGTGAATATAGTTCGTGCCGTTGTCATCACGACTGCGATTACTGCTTGCAAAGACTTTCACAATGTTGTTATCGCTCTTTATCTCAATATTCTGCTTATCGGATCCCGGAATATTGAGTTCAATCACATAAGCGTCACGCTCTTCTTTGACATCAGAAAGCGGTGCCATTGCCATCTTGTTAAAAACCTCCTGAAAAAAGGGATCGTTTGAAAACATCGTATTGAACGCTCCAAAACTCTTTTGCATCTCTTCTTGCATGCGTTTCATCTGCTCAAACGGATCCGTTCCAGGCATCATCGGCAATGTGCCGCCAGCTCGCGGTGAAGGCGTCGTTACCGACGACAACGGCGCCGCCACAGTCTGTTTGGATTCAAGGACATGTTTCATGTCATAAATAACATAACTCTGCACGAGGGCGACGACAATCAGCACGGCCATTAACAGATACAAAAGTTTCGTATTCGTATCTTTCATCATGCACCTCACTACTTAATAGCGATGGATTTTGGTTTTGCCTTTTGGGTTTTTTGCAACTCAATTTCCAACCGCCCGTCATGAAGCTCTGCATTAATATGCTCCGTATCAATATTGTCCGGAAGCATAAAACGACGCTCAATCTTTCCAAAAGAGCTTTCACAGACATAATAGTCATCGGCACTGAGTTCATTTTTGTACTTGCGTACCGCACTCACCACCAATACATCATCTTCTACCTTAATCTCGACGTCCTCTTTTTTCACCCCGGGAAGATCAATCTCGATATGAAAACTGCTATCCTCTTTCTTCGCCAAATTGGCAAAAGGAAGATGTGACGCCAGATTATCAAATGCTTCTGATACTTTTTGCGTCGCCACCTCGACACCTTTTTCAATCTCATTTCCGATATTTTTGGCACTTTTTACAATATCCATAACATCCTCCTTACTTAATGGCAATTTTTTTGACTTTATCGACCTTGGCACTCTCTAGCTTCGGTACAATGACTTCCAGCACTCCATCTGCCGATTCCGCATGAATGTTCTCGGTATCGGCATCTTCAGGAAGCGAAAACGAGCGTGAAAACGAGCCGAAACGACTTTCAATTCTGTAGTAGTCATCCTCTTTGATCTCCTCTTTGACTTTACGCTCACCTGAAATAACCAGCGTATTGTCTTCCACCTGAATATTGATATCTTCTTTTGTCATTCCGGGAAGATCCACTTCGACGTGGTACGCATACTCACCCTCTCTGGTATTGATTGCCGGAACAAAATCTCCCTGACCTTTGCCGGCACCACTACCACTCACCTCATCAAGCATAGCACTAAGCAGTTCAAACCCTCTTCTGGCTTCTCGTAGCTGGATGCTTGGGTTAAATCGTGTCACAACCATTATAAACTCCTTTTGATGCATCACTATCATGCATCGATTTTTTGTTTTAACAGGAGTATTGTAAGAAATATTGACAAAGAGTTCTGCCCCTTAGGTAGCACAACTCACTATAATGAAGAAAATAATGATTGAAAATATAGCAGTCGCTGTTCGTAGTGATGTGCTGCTTCACGGCGATGATATTTGTGTGCCCCCTGAAGCAGCAGCCTGTATTTGTGTATGAGCATCTCAACAATGCGCCGGTCATGCGGAAAATTTACATGTAAATTTTCCAAAGCTCTGACACGAAAACGATCCATACCCCAAAATTTCGTGGAGAGCTGGTCATCATGACCGCCATATTTGGTTATGAGTTTTTCAGAAATTAGACCAAACGTCTGCTCCTGAAGCAGGCGCAACCACAAGTCATAATCTTCACATACCTCCAGCGATTCGTCAAAACCGCCAACAGTTTCAAAAAGTTTTTTCTGCATCATCACCGATGACGGAGCAATAATGCACTGTTCTAAAGAACGTTCATAAAGATTTTTATTGCTTTTTCTAAATTTTTGAGGCAGGTTGACCGAGGTACCGTGACGTACCCACTGCTCGTCGGTATAAGAGATGCAAAGATGCGGATGCTCCTGATGAAACGCACTCTGCCGTTCAAGTTTGTGCGGATGCCAGGTGTCATCAGAGTCCAAAAACGCGACCCACTCCGATGATGCCATCATCACCCCGTTGTTACGCGCAGCAGAAACCCCCATATTTTTTTGACGTAACAGCATCACAGAATCATACTGCTTTACCACCTCAGAGCTGGCATCATCCGAACCGTCATCGACAACAATAATCTCGTGCGGCATCAGCCGCTGTGCCAGTACCGACTCAATAGCACGGCCTAGCGTTGCAACACGGTTGTAAACAGGAATAATCACCGCGATGTCCATCAATAGCTACCCCGTAAGTGCCAAAGTAACTCTGTAGGCAATAAACGCCAATGAGTAGGCGATAATCGTGGTAAAGAGAAACAGATAAACAAAATACTTGATGCCTCCGGCCTCACGCGTAAAGACAATCGACGCCGCCAAACAGGGCAGATAGGTCATAATCACTACAATAAAGGCCACCGCCGAAGCAAAAGAGATATTATCTGAAAGTACGGTAGCAAGAGACGTACTCTGCTCATTCACATCGGCTCCAAGCGAATACAGTACCCCTAAAGTCGATACCACAACCTCTTTTGCCGCCAATCCGGTTTGAAGCGCCACAGACATCTTCCAATCCATACCAATAGGTTCGAAAATCGGCTGAATGAACTTGCCGATCTGCCCCAAATAGCTCGCTTCCAGCAGTGCCGAGGCCTGTTCGTTTTCAAGTACAGCGGCCTGCGCCGGAGTTGCCACAGCAATTTTTTCGGCATAAAGCGTCTCTATCGCTTTATCATGCGGGTAGTTGCTCAAAAACCAGACCAGCATGGAAGCCGCGGCAATAAAAGTACCCGCTTTTTTCAGGTACATCCAGGTCTTGGTGGTCACCGTATGCCAAATAAGCTTGAATGAGGGCAGACGATATTTGGGCATTTCCATAACAAATGGCTCATCTGCCCCCTTAAACGCGGTCATTTTCAGAACTTTCGCCGCAATGAGACCAATGAATACCCCTGCCATATAAATAGCAAAGAGTACATTACCTGCCATCTCCTGAGAAAAAAATGCCCCGGCGAACAGTACATAAACCGGCAGTCGTGCCCCGCAGCTCATAAAGCCGATAACAAAAAGCGTTAACAGCCGATCCCGATCATTTTTTAAGATGCGTGCCGACATATACGCCGGAATGGAGCAGCCAAACCCCGTAACCAGAGGAATGAATGACTGCCCGTGCAGTCCAAATTTATGAAAAAATCCATCCAGTAAAAAAGCGACACGAGACATGTACCCTGTTGACTCCAGCAGTGCAATACCGATAAATAAAATAATAATATTGGGCACAAACAATACCACTGCGCCCACACCCGCAATCATACCATCTACCACCAACGAACGAATCTCGGCATTGGCAATGGTGGCTCCAATGGTATCACCCAACCAGACAAAAAATCCGTCAATCCACCCCATGGGAATGGAGCCGATCTCAAACGTCAACTGAAACAGACCCCACATAAAAAAGAGAAAAATAGGTAACCCGAAAAGGGGGTGAATCAGTACGTTGTCAATTTTTTCCGTTGGCGTCAATGCCTGCACATCATTGGTTACCGTACGTACCGTTTCGGCAATAATACCGCGATTGAAGGCGTAATACTCCTCGGCAAAAGCCTCTTTAAGATCATTACTGTCATGATGCAGTTCAATATGATGACTCGCCTCTATTAAGATGGGCTGCAACTCTGTCCAGATGGGGTTGTCGTGCAACTCTTCATACGTCTGCTGGTTGTTTTTGAGTAGATTAATGGCAACATTACGGTACGTATTGGGCGTCTTATAGTCATGTTTTTGCAAATACGCAACAATATGGGCAATCTCCTCTTCCACAGGCTCACTAAAAATAAGCTTGGGCTCCTGATGCTCCTGTTCGTAAGTCGCAAGAACCGTATCAATAAGTTCATCGATACCCGTTTTAGTCACTGCAGACACTTTAATTGCCGGTACTCCCAGAAGCTGGGAGAGATAGGGGGCATCAATCTCAATGCCCTCTTTTTGCGCCTCATCACTCATATTGAGTGCGATGACCATCTTTTTACCCAGACTCATCAGCTCCGAGGTGAGTTGCAGGTTTTTTTCCAGGTTGGTTGAATCTACCACATTAATGATCATGTCGTACGACTCTGCACAAAGATACTCTTTGGTCACGCGCTCTTCAATGGTGTAGTCGGAAAATGCATAGGTACCGGGAAGATCGACGACCGTAAAATGGTACTGTTGATAATCAAAAAGCACTTCTGACTTTTCAACGGTCACTCCGGTAAAGTTCCCTACATGTAAATGCGAGTTGGAGATTGAATTAATCAGCATGCTCTTGCCCACATTGGGCTGTCCGACCAAAGCTACTTTAATATGGTTTGCCGTCACCGGGCAGGTGCCGCTTACCGGCAATGCCCCTTTACGCCACATCGGTGACCTCTATGAGCTTGGCCTCTTCGGAGCGAAGGGCTATCTGCATTTTGCCGACTTTAATCTCCAGGGTTCCTTTTGCCGCCGTATGTGCCAGCACACGAAGCGTCACATCTTTCATAATCCCCAATGAAATGAGCCGCTGTTTTAATGAGCCGGACGTATGAATTTTCACCACTTTCACCAGAGCGTTTTTATTGCATTCACTTAATCGTTTCATAACTATATGGTATCCAAAATAATGTTAATTTTTGTAATGATAATAAATATCATATTAAAGCAGGGAAAAATTTAAAAATTATAATCCACACGAACCAGACCCCGTTCAAAATTCTCACGATCATCATGAGAATGAAATGCCGTCAATGATGCATTGAGCGTGATGGCTTTGGTGATGTCATAACTTACAATAACATCACTCTCTTTCACATTCACACTGTGCTCATGCGAACGCAGCCGACCGTACACCGCCTCAATCACGAATCCGATCGATTCAAATTCATACCCAACACCCACACGATATGCCATTACATCTTCACCTACGGCATCTTGAGATACGGCGCCCAAAGTTGCCTCGTCCAGTGAGGTATAATACGGACCGGCTCCAAAACCGTCACTAATACGCTGATGTGACTTGACAAAGCCCCGATTGTACGAGAGTCCGCAAAACAGCGGTCCATAATCGACAATACCCATCACACCCAACACCACGCCATCAACATTGGCATGTTCCATTGCAGCAAGATAGCTGCCCTGAACTCCATACTCCAGGTGAAATGCTTCAGAAATATTATAATGTCCGGAATACTCTGCATACAGAATGTGACTCATGGCATCGGCATAATAGTACCACAGCTCGGCACTGCTCTCATCATTGGGTGTGTAGCTAATCCCCAAGGCACCCACACCTGAGCCATCTTCAACTAAAGGTGTAAATTCCTGTTGATTCGCTCCTGAGTCAAAGCCTGCCCACCGTGTAACATAAAATGCCTGCATGTCAATATGATCTGTCATAGAAATATGCGAAGACAGCCCTTCAAAACTATTTGCCGCCATACGAATATCATCGGTATCGACATAAGGTGTATGTAACGCCATACGCCCCAGGGTCAACGCCATCGTCGCATTTTCATAACGCACATTGGCGTGTGAGAGGTAGGTAAAAGAATCTCCGGTCGCATTGAAAAAGTCATGCGAAAGTGTCGGTTTAGAGGCATCATGATTGATCCAGGCGATATATTGGGATGTCGTCGCTTTTACATGTAAATTCACGCCCTGATACGCAGCCGTATGAAAACCAAATAGACCACCTACACTCACGGCACTACGATCATGCCCTTCGTGACGATGGTAGATGGAAGCGACACGCAAGGTTCCCTCAACGCGTGCATAGGCAAACATGTTGTGAATGCTATCAGACTCTTTTGGCAATGTTCTGACAATATCGTAGCGCCCTGCCTGCTTGGAGTGCATCTGCCCACTCTCCAACGGATACGCCGAAGCCAGTAGCATACCGGACATGAAATCCATCATTATGTCACCCCTCAGTGATTAAAGTGGTAAAATGATAATGACTCTCAACTTAATAACTACTTAATATTGATAATTTTTATCATTATTAAGTAGTGCTCCCGGCTATGAGTATGAGTGCGTCCAATGTCGCTACA
>QNZR01000061.1 GCA_003978475.1 Sulfurimonas sp. | reverse complement strand
CAGATGGGCAATTCGGAAGTTGGACATATGAGCATCGGCAGTGCAGGGTGTTGTATCAGGATCTTGTGAAAATATCACTGGCACTACAGGAAGGAACACTTCAGGACAATCCTGCTTTTGAACAGCTGCTCAAACATCAGAGCAAACGGTTACACCTTATTGGTCTGATGAGTGACGGCGGGGTGCATTCGCACATTGATCATTTTATCGGCATCGCCGATATTGCGGCCGAAGCAGGCAAAGAGGTTTGGTTGCACCTGATTACCGACGGACGCGATGTTTCGCCGACATCGGCACAACGATTTTTAGATCAGATTGATGCCCATCTTACGAAGAATATCAAAATTGCTACACTGGGCGGACGTTTTTACGCCATGGATCGTGATAATCGCTGGGAGCGTGTTGAGCAGGCCTATAACGCCATAGTCAAAGCGGAACCAAAGAACGAGTGTTCACCTCATGATTATGTCGAAATCTCCTATGCCGAAGGCATTACCGATGAGTTTCTTGTTCCGACGGCGTTTAACGGTTACGAGGGCTTTAAGTCGGGTGATTCGGTGTTGACGATTAATTTTCGAAGCGACCGTATGCGGGAGTTGGTGAGCGCGATTGGCAGTGAGCATTTTGATGCTTTTGAGCGGGACAATGTTCAGGTGCATGTTACCACGATTACGGAGTACGACAAGAGCTTTAGCTATCCGGTGCTTTTTAGCAAAAAGGTGCCTAAAAATACTTTGGCAGAGGTAATCAGCGCGCAGGGTCTGCGGCAGTTGCATACCGCAGAGACGGAAAAGTATGCGCACGTCACCTTCTTTTTTAACGGAGGTGTGGATGAACCCTACGTTAACGAGACGCGTGTGCTGATTCCCAGCCCCGATGTCACAACGTATGACCAAAAACCCGAAATGAGTGCCGAAGCGGTGTGTGATGCTGTCTTAAAAGGAATGGAGGCCGAAACAGACTTTATTGTCGTCAACTTTGCCAATGGCGATATGGTCGGACATACCGGGAACTATGACGCGGCAATGAAAGCGGTAGAAACGGTCGATGCCCAGTTGGAAAGAATTCTTCAGCAGGCCAAAATATCGGATTATCGTGTTGTGTTGACATCCGATCATGGCAACTGTGAAGAGATGCGCGATACCAGCGGCAACGTTTTGACCAATCATACGGTCGGAAAAGTGTGGTGCTTTGTCGTGGCCGAAGGGGTCGAAAAAGTTGATGCCGGTGCCCTTAACAATATAGCACCGACCGTATTGAAGTTAATGGAGATCGATATTCCTCCGGAAATGGATCATCCGTTAATTTAAATTTACATGTAAAAAATACAAAAGGAATAATATGACATTTAGCGGAACAAATGTGCTGGTGACCGGTTCAAGCCGTGGTATTGGTGCGGAAATTGCGAAAGTTTTGGCCGGATACGGTTTGAAAGTATGGATCAACTATCGAAGCGGCGCCGATGCCGCCGATGCCGTCAAAGCCGATATTGAAGCCGCCGGCGGTGAAGCCGCCGTGATTGGATTTGATGTGAGTGACGAAGCGGCATTTGTCGATGCCGTCAAGACAATTGTCGATGCGGACGGAGCCCTTGCCTATCTGGTCAATAATGCCGGTATTACCAACGACAAACTGGCTTTGCGTATGAAAAGCGATGATTTTATGAGTGTGATAAACGCCAATTTGAAATCGGCGTTTATCGGATGTCGGGAGTCGATGAAAGTAATGCGTAAAAAGAAATTTGGCAGCATTGTCAATATTGCCTCTATTGTCGGTGAAACCGGCAATGCGGGCCAGAGTAATTATGCCGCATCCAAAGGGGGGCTGATCGCTATGAATAAAAGTTTTGCACTTGAAGCGGCATCTAGCGGCATTCGTTACAATACCGTCACTCCGGGCTTCATTGCCACAGATATGACCGATACCCTAAATGCGGAGATTAAAGATACCTTTGTTTCCAAAATTCCGATGGGACGTTTCGGCAAGGCTCGGGAGGTCGCAGAAGCAACCGCATTTTTACTTTCGGACAGTGCCTCGTACATTACCGGAGAGACGCTTAAAGTCAATGGCGGTATGTATATGTAACGCTCTTTCGAGACGTTACGAACATCTTACTTTGGCTTTTTATACTTTTTTTAATCTCATTGCAACGAGTGTTAAGCTATCTATGTTATAATCTCATAAATTTATTTGTAGGAGCTGTGATGGCACTTTTGGACGATATCAAGGAAGTAGTAGTAGAGCAACTAAGCGTCAATGCTGATGAAGTTAAAGAAGATGCAAAGTTTGTAGAAGATTTGGGCGCAGACAGTCTTGACGTAGTTGAGCTAGTAATGGCACTTGAAGAAAAGTTTGATATTGAAATTCCGGATGATGAAGCTGAGAAAATTCAAACCGTTCAGGATGTAGTGAACTACATCGAAAGCAAAGCATAATACCGTACTGTTGGGTATGCCCGGCAGCGGTGACATATTTTTAGCGGTGGGTTCCATCGAACCCATACCTAAGAATATAGATATACAGGAGTGTATGTGAGACGAGTAGTAGTAACCGGTATGGGTATGATTAACGCTTTGGGGCACGATAAAGAGAGTGCCTTTAAAGCCATATGTGCAGGGGAGTGCGGCATTGATCAGATTACTATTTTTGACCCGTCAAACTACAGTGTAAAGATTGCGGCCGAGGTCAAAGATTTTGACCCTTCGACCGTGATGCCTCCCAAAGAAGTTAAAAAAGCCGATCGTTTTATTCATTTTGGTCTCAAGGCGGCACAGGAGGCGATGGAAGATGCTGCTTTTGGTGATAATATTGACATGGAACGTTTTGGTATTAGCGCTGCATCGGGGATTGGCGGACTGCCGGCAATTGAGAAAAACTCCATTATTTTGGAGACACGCGGACCGCGGCGTATCTCTCCGTTTTTTATTCCTTCGTCACTCGTGAATATGCTGGGCGGTTTTGTCTCCATTGCACATGGACTTAAAGGGCCGAATCTTTCTGCCGTGACGGCATGTGCCGCGGGAACACATGCTATTTCTGAAGCTGTCAAGACCATTATCTGTAATGGTGCCGAGCGTATGTTGGTGGTAGCGGCAGAATCGGCGGTGACGGGTGTGGGCGTGGGCGGTTTTGCTGCCATGAAAGCGCTTTCAACACGTAACGATGACCCGAAGCATGCCTCGCGTCCGTTTGACGCCAACCGTGATGGCTTTGTTATGGGTGAAGGGGGTGCGGCGCTGGTACTTGAAGAATACGAGAATGCCAAAGCCCGGGGAGCACATATTTACGGTGAGGTTATCGGCTTTGGTGAGAGCGGTGATGCCAACCATATTACCACACCAAGTTTGGACGGTCCGGCACGGGCTATGAAAGCGGCATATATGATGGCAGGTGAACCGAAGGTTGATTATGTTAATGCCCATGGCACAAGTACGCCGATTAATGACAAAAATGAAACGGCCGCGATTAAAACATTATTTGGCGGAAAAGAGCATTGCCCTCCGATTAGCTCCATTAAAGGCCAGGTCGGTCACTGCCTCGGCGCTGCCGGCGGTATTGAAGCGGTAACCTGTTTGATGGCGATGCGTGATGGCATCATTCCTCCGACTATTAACTATGAGACACCCGATGAGAACTGTGATCTGGATATGGTTCCCAATGTGGCACGTCATGCCGAATTGAATGTCACGATGAGTAACTCTTTTGGCTTTGGCGGTACCAACGGCGTTTTAATTTTCAAGAAAATCTAACACTAAGGTTAAGAGTATGGCAACGTATTTAGATTTTGAAGAGAAAATACGGGTTATTCAAGAAGATATTGTCTCTGCGGAAGTGCGTCACGATGCTCAGGCGGCAGAAATTTTACAAAAAGATCTTGAAAAAGAGGTCAACAAAACCTATAAAAATCTTTCACCCTATCAAGAGCTGCAATTGGCACGACATCTGGATCGTCCTTATGCCAAAGATTATATTAACCTGATCGTAGAAGATGCCTATGAAATTCACGGAGATCGACATTTTCGAGATGATCCGGCCATTATGTGTGTTCTGGGGTATATTCGTGGCGAAAAGGTTATGGTCATTGGGGAGCAGAAGGGGCGCGGTACCACCAATAAAATTAAACGTAATTTTGGCATGCCTCATCCGGAAGGTTACCGCAAAGCCCTTCGTGCCGCCGAGCTTGCCAATAAGTTCAATATTCCGATTTTAATGCTCATTGATACTCCGGGTGCCTACCCGGGTATTGGTGCAGAAGAGCGTAATCAGAGTGAGGCTATTGCCAAGAATCTTCTGGAATTCTCTGCATTGGATACCATAACCATCTCCATTGTCATCGGTGAAGGCGGCAGTGGCGGAGCTCTTGCCATTGGCGTGGCCGATAGATTGGCGATGATGCGATATTCGGTCTTTAGTGTTATCTCTCCGGAGGGCTGTTCGGCAATTTTATGGAATGATCCGGCTAAAGTTGAAGCCGCAACCAAAGCACTCAAAATTACCAGCAGTGACCTCAAAGAGATGGGGCTTATTGATGATATTATCAACGAGCCTGTTATTGGTGCCCATCGTGACAAAGACGGTGCGGCAAGGGCAATGTCAGATTATTTTATAGAGCAGCTTGAAGCGTTGCGAAGTATGAATAAAGAGGAGCGTCTGCAAGCACGTTACGATAAGTTGACTGCCGTAGGCGCGTTTCATGAAGAGCCCCTGCCCGAAGATGGAGCGACGGACTAAGATTCGTGCTCATGTACTATGTCCGGATCAAACTGAGGACGTTTGAGTCGTGATGCCTCTTTAGAAAAACGGATAAGATCTTCAGTGCTTTCAATGGTTTGGGGAATGAACTGCAATGTCTTTTTAAACAATTTGGTAGCAGTCATAGCATCTGAAAGTGCCCGATGATGGGTCGCATCACCGTAAAGATCAAGTTGGCGGTTTAAGTAATCAAGTCCGTAGCGATAAGCGCTAATAGTACGTTCGGCAAGATCAATGGTGCACAGATTGCGATTCATCAGCGGCTCCAATCCGACGCGCTGCATCATGTTAGAGATAAAACCGTAGTCAAACTTTACATCATGCGCGAGAAAAACGGCACTGCTTAAAAAGGTACGAAACTCTTGCATCACCTGTTCCAAAGTCGGAGCGTCACGTGTATCTTCAACGGTAATGCCGGTAATGGCACTAATGTGTGGGGAGATCGTATGGCACTGAACCAGAGATTCATAGTGCTCGATGATGGTGCGGTTTTTGACCTTTACGGCACCGATTTCAATGATCTGATGTTTATTGGGCTGTGAACCGTTGGTTTCAATATCAACAATGCAAAAGGTAGCATCATCAAGATCGCAAAATGCCGTAGCGTAGTAGTAGCGTCCTTTATGTTCATGAAACTCAATGCCCTGTGCTTTAAAAATTTCAAAGCTCTGGGGATAGGGTTCATCAAGCAAAGAGAGAAAATTACTTTTATCGACACCTTTAGTCGAGAGGGCATAGTCGGTTGCCTGCGAAAAGAAGTTCAAGAATGCGCCTCTTGGATAAATTTTCTGACTTTGAGGGCATCCTTTTTTCTTTTTGATGCCTCCACACCGCTGCTGACATCGACACCGTAAAATCCATAGGGCTTAAGTGACGCGACATTGTGCTCATTCAGACCGCCGGCTAAAATAATTTTGGAACATTCAACATCTTCAAACCACTCCATATTGAGCCGTTTTCCGGCTCCACCGTAACCCTCACAATAGGCATCGACAAGACGGTAGTGATGGCTATGACGTAAGATATCGTCTCTATTTCGAGCACGAACAACACGTAAATAAGGAACATTCAAGGCATCATAGAATGCTTCGTCCGCTTCAAAATGGATTTGTGCAAGGCTCATTTTTGCCTGCTGGCATGTCGCATTGACGGTAGCGGCATCGACATTGACAAAGAGGGCAACTTTCTCAACAAAAGGGGGCAGCTCCTGAACAATGGCAGCCGCCGCTTCCACAGTAATATAGCGAGGCGAGTTTCGGTAAAAGACGAATCCCAATGCATCGGCACCGGCATGAACAGCCATTAGAGCATCGTCGAGATTGGTAATACCGCAGATTTTGGTTCTCATATATGCAGACTGTCAATTGCCTGTTTCAGATCGGCGTGATTAAAGACGTAGCTTCCTGCCACACAGACATCAACTCCGGCATCGCGTAACATGGCAATATTGCTATTGTTTACACCGCCGTCAATTTCAATCAGGCAGTCGGGATTGATGGCATCACGGAGCTGTTTTAGACGTTTGATTTTGGCAACGGTATTGGGAATAAAATGTTGACCGCCAAAACCCGGATTGACGCTCATGACCAACACCATGTCAAGATCTTCGAGAAGATACTCCAGCGTTTCCGGCAGTGTCTGCGGATTGAGTACTATAGCCGGGCGAATGCCCAGGGAGCGAATGTTTTGAATGAGACGGTGTGGATGTTTCTCCTCTTCAATATGAAAAGAGATAAACTCCGGTTGCAACGGGGCGAACAGTTCGACAAAAAAGGTATTGTTTTGAACCATCAAATGAATGTCCAGAGGCTTGGTAGCCGCAGCGGCAATGGCAGAGACAACGACAGGACCAATGGTGAGGTTGGGTACAAAATGCCCGTCCATCACATCGACATGTACCAGATCGCATCCGGCATCACAAATACGTTTGACATCACGTGCCAAATTTCCAAAGTCGGCTGAGAGTACACTGGGAGCTACCAACATTAACGTGCCTTATGTTTTTCCATATTTTATCTAAAAAAGGCGTCTATCGGGTTAAAAAAAAGATAAACTTTTCTCCGTCAAAATTGAGATCTACCTGAACGCCTTTTTTCCCTTCGACGACTTGTAACAGTGCATCAATCGAAGTATAGGTACGCGGCAGGGTAATGGTGACGTTAATGTTTTTTTCCAATAACAGTGCTTTGACCCGACCACCGATAATATTGACAAATTCTGCCAGAGCATCAAGAATCTCTTCTTCGGAATCGGTGGCTTCTCCCAATAGCAGTTCACAGGTTTTTTTGGCAATGTTATGAGGAAAAGAGAGTGCCACCATACCGTCGATATCTCCATAAAATCCAATGGAACTGGCAATATGTTTACTCTCGCTGTCTACGGAAATATCCTGGACACTTGCTCCCTCTTTGGAAGCTTTGGCATTGGTCATCATCTCAATGGTAGAGACGGTGGCATCAATAAATCGGGGCAGCTCATTGACTAAAACCTTGTTGAGGGTACGTTGACCTTTTACCACGGCGGCACTACTGCCGCCGAGCTCTTCTAGCAACGCTTTATCTTCTAAAATAGCTTCCATTTTGTCAAAAAACATGATGCCGGAGTCTTCAAGATCATTTTTGAAAGATTGCGGTGTTTTTTCAAAGGTCAATCCGACAAAACAGAGTGTGGCATTGTACTCAGCTGCCGCAGAAGCAAGTTTGGCAAAAAAGTTGAAGGCATGAATGTTCATGGAGACGACTTTGTAGGCATCAAAAATGAAGAGTCTGAAACCGACATTAAGTGAGTTGTTATGGTAGGCAATATTGAAACTATCGGAAATTTCGGCATCAAGATAATTTGACACGGAATAAATAATGGCATTACCGCGCACTCGGGTAGCAATTTTTTGTCCAAAGAGTCCCAAAAAGGTCTCTTCGACAATGACGTCAAAGTTCTCGGACAGCTGTTTTTTCTCTTCGAATTCTTGTTGGCTTTGGGCAATAACGGGGTGATGACCATTGTCAAAGAGTTCAATGGCAATGGATGAGCGCTGTGATGCTTCTTGATGATAAACCAGCACTTTTTTGGATGACTCACTGTTGGTAGCGGCAAAGAGCATGGCGATTTTTTGGGTTCGAAAGAGTGAAAAGTTCAGATCATCTTCATAAAACTTGGAGATGGCTAAATATTTTTTGGTATCGTAATCGCAAAAACCGATGACAATATGCAGTTTGGAGCGAATGTCTGAGAGAAGTTTGACGAAAACATCGAGACCGTTTTTATTGAAAAAAATAACTTTTTTCAAGGAGACGAGGAGCATATCGATATCGAGTTTTTCTGTTGCTTGAATATCTTCAAGACTTAAGAGCATGGGAACATTGGTACCGTCTAAAAAACCCTGCGGATGGAACGTGCCGATCCGGTTTTTAACGACGGCTCTCATTGGATCTCCATTAGGCTCATAAACTCTTCGTAGACAGGTTCTGCATAGTCAATATGAAATTCCAAAAAGTCATTGAGACCGGCTTCCATGTAAGCAGCCTGAGAGAACTCGTAGAAGAGCAACAGATGCATCCATCGCCCCAGACGATCGATGGTCACATCATCAGACGTACGTCCCGAAGCTGACTGTACAATCGCAGTGATAGTCTGCGGCATCTCCCATTTTTTGGCAATAATTTGGCAGATATCAAACAGATCCATACCACTTAAACGTCTTAAAATCGTGTTGTAGTCAATCGCTTTAACCGAGCGTAACAGCATGACTTCATCGCGATGGCTTTTAAAAAGAGCTTCACAGACAATGATACTTGCCGGCAGTAGGGTAATAGCACTTTCAATATCTTTGTTGTCAATATTGCAATGTCGCAAAATACGTTTCCATTGGTGATTGAGTTGTGCCTGCAGTTCAAAAAAGAGGGATTCATTAAGCTTAAACAGCTCCCATTTATCGGGACTGAGTAAGGTTAACATGTAGTTGTAAAGTACCTGTTGGGCACCGGATGTTCCTAAAATACCGAAAATTTGAGAGAGCTCACTGACCTCATTTTTAAAGCCGTAAACAGGCTTGTTGACGAGTGTTTTCAAATATACATGTAATGCTTTGTCTGCTTCGGCACATTTGGCGGCTTTGCTCAACTCACCCTGATTGATGAAGACAAGCGTCTGTTTAAGTACCTCCGGGGCAGGAGGAATCTGTGCAATGTATGTCGTAATATCGTTAGTGGTAACCATAATAATTATTTCCAGTGTAAGCTTGGTAGCCATTCTATCTTGATTCATATAAAGTAATGTTTAAATAGAACTAGGATAGAATGGTTTTATGTTTATTTTTTGAGATATGGCATTTGTGGGTAGTTAAGTTATACTTTGGTTTGGCTTAGGTATAATTCGCCACAAATTTTACGCAAGGAGCCCAATATGGCAAGACGATGTGCTATCAGTGGTAAAGGCCCAATGAGCGGAAACAATGTTTCACATGCGAAAAACAGAACCAAGAGACGGTTTTTGCCGAACCTTAGAACTGTTCGTATTATGTTGGAAGATGGAACAACTAAAAAAATTAAAATTTCAGCTTCTGAACTTCGCACATTGAAAAAAAACTCGTAACCACTCAAAGTTATATTCTTGAAGAATCTGATTAAAAAGATTCGAAGAACACTTCACTGGGAGTCCTCTCCCAAGCCTGACCCCCATTTGCTACCGGATATCTACAGCCATTTACGAGCATTCCGACTGCCGTTAGTTCTAACAGTGCTCATGATGTTTATCGGGACACTGGGGTATGTCATTATTGATGATTTCTCTTTAATGGATGCGGTCTATCAAACCGGTATTACCTTTACAACGGTAGGATTTGGTGAGATGGCACCTATTTCCGACGCCGGACGAATTTTTACGATTACGCTCATTATTGCCGGATTCGCTACATTTTCGATGGCGGTAGGTATTATGATTGCGGAGTTGAATCGTGGCAATATTGTAAAAGTCTTAAAGGAGCGCCATATGTTGTATCAAATTGCGCGTTTGAAAAACCATTTTGTTGTCTGTTACCATAATGACTACACCATTGAAGTAACCAAACAGCTGCGTGCCAATCACATCCCTTTTATTGTGATCGACCCCAGAGAAGATATGGAAGTGATTGCAAAGCAGTACAAGTACCCCTATTTTTTACAGGATGAGCCGCATACGGAAAAAGCGATGTTAAAGTCACATCTGAGTTCCGCCAAGGGGCTGATCACGATTTCAAGCTCTATTTCAGATAATATTGCGCTTATTGCATCAGTACGGCTGTTTGAAAAAGAGCATTTTCTGCCGCGTCCGTACTATGTCATCAGTTCGGCAGAACATCTGCGTGATATTGAAAAACTCAAAAAACTCGGCGCCGATACGGTTGTCTCTCCGACTAAATTGATGGCACAGCGTGTCAGCTCGATGGCAGCGCGTCCGGACATGGAAAATTTGCTAGAAGAGTTTTTGTATCGCAGCGATACGCCTTTGGATATGGAAGAGCTGTTTGTACCGAAATTTAGCTGGATGGTACTTAAAAAACTCAAAGAGACCCATTTGCGGGAGATTGCCAACGTTTCCGTTGTGGGCGTGACCAACAAAGACGGTAAATTTACGGCGATGCCCAAAGGTGATGTTTTGGTCACCAGTGAGTCCAAGCTGCTGGTGATCGGAACGCATCAGGGGATTCATATGACCAAAAGCCTGATCCGTTTACGTAAACGACCCCAGGAGTTGAGTTATGTATAAGATTGAAATGATTGAGGGCGGCGTGTGTGCCGCTGAAGGATTTTATGCCGATGGCGTGAGTGCCGGTTTAAAACCCGGAGGAGCCAAGGATGTGGCGTTTATCTACTCCGATACACTCTGTGAGATTGCGTCGGTTTTTACCACCAATAAGATGACGGCAGCACCCATTCGTCACTTTTGGCGTTATGGCAAGGTACAGAGTAATTGTATTCTCATAAACGCTAAAAATGCCAATGCCATGACCGGTGATGCGGGTATTGATGATATTGATGAGGTACTCGAAGTGCTTACGTCACGATTTGAGCAGATTCATAACCCTATTATGAGCTCAACCGGTGTTATCGGGGTACGTCTTCCCAAGGAGACAATAAAAGTAGGTATTCGCAAGTTCCATCTGCGTGTCAAAAACTCTCAGGCGGCAGCGGCTGCCATTATGACGACCGATCGCTTCGCCAAACAGATTGCATTGCGTGTGACACTTGAAGACGGTGGGGTGTTTCATATCGGCGCCATTGCCAAGGGTGCGGGTATGATTAATCCGGCCATGGCGACCATGCTCTGTTTTATTACGACGGATGCCCAGTGTTATTCGGATGCAATGCAAGAGATTTTAAATGATGTGGTAACGCGTACGTTCAATGCCATCAGTGTCGATGGAGACACCTCTACAAATGATACGGTGCTGTTACTCTCTAACCAAAAGAGCGGTTGTTACGATGCTGCGGCGTTTCAGGAGGCGTTGGAGCAGGTGATGCTTCATCTGGCAAAAGCAATGACGCGTGACGGAGAGGGTGCCAGCAAGCTGGTCACATTTGATATTTCCGGTGCACGTAACGACGCTGAAGCTCAAATCGCGGCGAAAGCTTTAAGTAATTCACTCTTGATGAAGACGGCACTCTTTGGTGAAGATCCTAACTGGGGGCGTGTTGCTTCTACCATTGGTGCCAGCGGTATTGCCTGTGATGAGAAGTGTCTGCGTATTGCGTTTGATGATGTCTGTGTGTATGACAAGGGTACGGTTTTCTTTGATAAACTGATGGAGGAGCGTGCCGTCGAAGTGATGCGACGCAGTGAGTTTACTATTGCATGTGATCTCGGTCTGGGAGCGGGCTCTTTTCGGGCTTACGGCTGTGATCTGGGGTATGAATACGTCAAGATCAATGCCGATTATCGTACCTAGATGGTTCCGGCTCAAAAATTTACCTTTCAATACAGTCGGGTCGAAGACCGGCTGAAAATGCTGATTAATTATGACTCTGCTGCGACGCGCGTCGATTTTTTTGTGACACGGGCAATGCTGTTGCAACTCATTCCCGTGATTGAACAGATGTTCATTAAAGCATCATCCTCATTACCGCAACCCGTAGTTGAGAAGACGGGAAATTTACATGTAAATTTGCACAGACCGGCTTCAGTAGAGCACGCTACCGATACGACGACACTGGCGCTATTGGCATCGTCTGAAATATTGCTTTTGGAAAAAGTGGTGTTTGCCTGGCAGGCTCACGAGAAGCAGATACGTTTGGATTTGTATGCCAAAGGCGTGCTGCAATCTCAGGCACACCTCAATGGCGAACAATTTGCTGCGGTCATGCATGCGATGATGCAGGTTGTTCCCCATAGCAGCTGGGGTGTGGCGCCGAATATTTTGGAGATTTAAAACCCTTTAGCAAAGTTTTACTCCATACAAGCTACAATGCGCCATGAGTTTAGCATAAGGAAAAAAAGTATGCGGGGATATAAGATATTCGCAGGAAGTTCGAGTCGTGAATTTGCCATGGAAGTGTGTAAGCATCTCGACGTACCGCTTTCTAAAGCGGAAATTAAACGCTTTAGCGATGGTGAAATCAGTGTTCAAATTAGTGAAAGCGTCCGCGGACGTGATGTCTTTATTATCCAGTCTACGGGCTCACCTTCTAATGACAACCTGATGGAGCTGCTGATTATGACCGACGCACTGCGACGCTCTAGTGCGAGTTCCATTACCGCGGTTGTTCCATATTTCGGATATGCCCGACAAGATCGAAAAGCAGCCCCTCGGGTTCCCATTACCGCGCGTCTGGTCGCCGATATGTATGAGACGGCAGGTATTGACCGGGTAGTGACCATGGATCTTCACGCCGGACAAATTCAGGGATTTTTTGATATTCCCGTTGACAATCTCTACGGTGCTATTGCGTTTCAGGACTATATTCGTTCCAAAAATCTCCCCAATCCCATGATTGCCAGCCCCGATATTGGTGGAGTGGCACGTGCGCGTTATTTTGCCAAAAATCTTGGCATGGAGATGGTTATTGTCGATAAGCGGCGTGAAAAAGCCAATGAATCTGAAGTGATGAATATTATTGGTGATGTTGAGGGCAAAGATGTCATTATGATTGATGATATGGTCGATACTGCCGGTACCATGGTCAAAGCGGCAGCCGCACTTAAGGCCAACGGGGCGACATCGGTTATGGCATGTGCGACACATGCGGTTTTAAGCGGCAATGCGTACGAGAATCTTTCCCGAGGGGATTTGGATGAACTTATTACGACCGACACTCTGGTGAGCCGACCCGATAACTGTATTAAGGTTTTGAGTGTGGCACCGCTTTTTGCTGAGGTCATTCGTCGTGTCTATCACAATGAAAGTGTCAACAGTCTGTTTAGCCAATGAAACATATTCGTAATTTTTCAATTATTGCCCATATTGACCACGGTAAAAGTACTCTGGCCGATAGAATCATTCAGGAGTGCGGTGCAGTGAGCGCACGGGAAATGACCTCACAGATGATGGACACCATGGACATCGAACAAGAACGCGGTATTACGATTAAGGCACAGAGTGTTCGTCTGGATTATATTAAAGACGGGGAGCACTATATTTTAAATTTGATCGATACACCGGGTCATGTCGATTTTAGTTACGAGGTTAGCAAATCTCTGGCTTCAAGTGACGGTGCCCTGCTGATTGTTGATGCGGCACAGGGCGTTGAAGCACAGACTATTGCCAATGTCTATCTGGCGCTCGAGAATGACCTGGAGCTGCTGCCTGTTATTAATAAAATCGATCTGCCCGCAGCTGAGCCGGAACGGGTTGCTGAAGAGATTGAAAGTACTATTGGCATTGATGCTACCGATGCATTGATGGTTTCTGCAAAATCGGGCATCGGCATCCGTGATCTGCTTGATGCGATCGTCGATCGGATACCTGCCCCCAAAGGAGACCCGAATGCCCCCACGAAAGCCATTATTTACGACTCATGGTTTGACCCTTATTTGGGCGCGTTAGCACTGGTTCGTGTTTTTGACGGTCAGATTCGCAAAGGGCAGCAGGTGATGCTTATGAGCAATAAGGAAGAGCATCAGGTGTTGGACTTGATGTACCCCCACCCTCTTAAGCGACAACAGACACTCACCATTGACAGCGGTGAAATCGGTATTGTTGTCTTGGGGCTTAAAGAGGTCTCTACCGTCAATGTGGGCGATACCATTACCGATGCGAAATGTCCGGCGCAAGAAAGTCTTGGCGAGTATGCACCGGCAAAGCCGTTTGTATTTGCCGGAATTTACCCCATAGATACCGACCGTTTTGAGGAGCTTCGTGATGCGCTGGACAAACTGAAGCTCAATGACAGTTCGTTAAGTTACGAGCCGGAGACCTCTGTGGCTCTTGGCTTTGGCTTTCGGGTCGGTTTTTTGGGTATGTTGCATATGGAGGTCATTAAAGAGCGTTTGGAGCGGGAATTTAATCTTGACCTGATTGCAACGGCACCTTCGGTCGTGTATCATGTCTATTTGAAGGACGGGAGTATGGTTGAGGTGCAAAACCCTTCGGAACTTCCTGAAATAAATCATATTGAACGTATTGAAGAGCCTTATGTCAGAGCAACAGTGATTACACCCACGGAGTATCTGGGTAATATTATGAATCTTCTTATCGGCAAGCGCGGTATTCAGGAGAAAATGGACTATATGAATGAAGAGCGAGTGCTGCTGGAGTATGCGCTTCCGATGAATGAGATTGTTGTTGATTTTTACGATACGCTCAAATCCATCTCCAAGGGGTACGCCAGTTTTGATTATGAACCCACCGGTTTTCGAGAGGGCGACTTGGTCAAGCTGGATCTGAAAATTGCCGGTGATGTAGTGGATGCGTTAAGTATTATTGTACCGCGGAACGCATCACTTTCCCGCGGACGTGCATTGGTAAAAAACATGAAAGAGATTGTACCGCGCCAACTTTTTGAGGTTGCCATTCAAGCCTCATTGGGCAACAAGGTCATTGCCAGAGAGACCGTGAAGTCCATGGGTAAAAATGTCACAGCAAAGTGTTACGGCGGTGATATTACCCGAAAGCGTAAACTGCTTGAGAAACAAAAAGCCGGTAAAAAACGGATGAAGTCTATCGGAAAGGTACAATTACCGCAAGAAGCCTTTATGTCGGTCTTAAAAATGGACTGATATGCGATGTATGTTATGTGAGATGTTCTCGTTATCGCATATTTGTACACCGTGTCAGGAGACGTTGTTAACGCCTTCGCTCTATACTAAAACCATTGCCTCCAACGTGCCGGTATACTCTTTTTACAAATATAGCGATATTGACTCTCTGTTGCATACCAAACATACACCGCTGGGATTTTACATGTATACCCTTTTGGCACAGCGTGCTTTTGAGACGTTTGCGGCACACTTTGTTTTTGACACTCCCGTCG
>QNZR01000029.1 GCA_003978475.1 Sulfurimonas sp. | reverse complement strand
GTTGCTCATTGTCATTCTTATTATCGGTCTGATTTACGGTCTTTTTGTCAGTACGTTAAAAGATCGAAAAAGCGGCACTGAAGCGCTAACACTCTTAACCATGAAGCAGACCCTGCTGCAACAGCCTTTTAAAAAAAAGAGTGAGATTATCTGTTTTGAACCGTGTGAGGAGTGTTTCATCTATAATGATAATGAAAAGAGTAATGTCGCACCCTTTTCACTGTTCCAAACCGCGCCGAAAGTCTACAAAAAAGATGCATTTTCACAACTGCAGCAATATACATTTCTTGCTTTTATGGATGACGATCAAAAACTGCACGATGTCTGCTTTCGCTTTAGTGTTTTTAACAATAAAAGCAGCTCTCACTATCTGGTTGAAGCCGATAAGAAGTTTTATCTGTTTCATCCCTATATCAAAGGAGTTGAGACGGTTTCAACCCTCTCAGAAGCCAAAAAACTGCTCGATCTTCAGGAGATATTGCCACGAGAACACCGAGATTATGATTTTTAAAAAGGAATGCCATGGTTTTTAAATACAAAGGTCTTGATGCGCAAGGAGACAAGTCCAGGGGTCTTATTGAAGCTGCTGACCTGGAGGATGCCAAACGGCGTATCAAAAATAAAGGGATTTTTTATACCTCCATTACCGAAGAGGGTGAACCGCTGTTTGGAAACATATCACTCAAACGTAAAAAAACTTTGACTCCGACCGAACTGTCTATTTTAAGCCGTGACCTCTCCATCTATTTAAAATCAGGCATTTCTATTGTCAACGCATTGCGACTCGCAGGTAACCAGTACAGCAAAAATCCTAAAATGTCCAACTTTCTCAATGCTATTATCACCCTGCTTGATGAGGGAAAAAGTTTTCATCAGGCACTCGAATCTCAAGAGATTATCGGGCTGCCGGAATTCTACAAACAGTCCGTTAAGGTATCGGAAAACAGCGGTATTTTAGAAGAGGTGCTGCTAGAGCTTTCCATCTTTCTTAAAGAGCAGAGCCGTGTCAGCAAACAGATACAAAGCGCCTTTGCCTACCCGGCTTTTATTATTGTTGTCTCACTCTTTATGGTCACATTTATGATTACCTTTGTTGTTCCCAAAATTACGGGAATCTTCAGTCAATTGGGTCAAAAACTGCCTGCAATTACCCAGTTTGTCATTGATCTGAGTGATTTTTTCTCCAACCACTACGTCATGATGACGCTCACAATAGTCGCAGTCATTGTCACCTTCTCGGCACTGATGAAATTTAACCCCAAATTTAAATATATGGTTCACCTGCTTGCACTGAAAACACCTTTTTTCGGCGATATTGTCCAGAGTTCAGAGCTTGGACGTTTCAGTTACATCGCTTCGGTGCTCATTCGCTCGGGAGTCCCGTTTGTCCAAACCATTAACCTCGGGGCAAATGTCATGAACAATACGGTCATTAAAGAGAAATTTTTACGTGCCTCATCGAAAGTTGTTGAAGGTTCCAAGTTCTCCAATGCACTGATGAAAGAGGGGTTTGAAATTGACAAATCGTTTGTTCAGGCCATCGCACTCGGAGAAGAGACCTCGCAGGTCTCCAATATCCTGCAAAATCTCTCCGATCTGTATTTTGAGGAAAACCGTGATAAAATCGGAGTCTTTCTCTCACTGCTGGAGCCGATGCTAATGCTCTTTGTCGGTGGCGTTATCGGCTTTATTGTGTCTGCCATGCTGTTGCCGATTTTCTCCATGAACATCGGCTAGGCAACGACTGTTTTAAAACAGCAGCTCTTCTTCTTCAAGGCGCGGCGCCGCCGGCTTACGCTTGGGCGCTTTTGAGGTCTCGGTAAAATACTCTTTGACTCCGTTGTATGTTGTTTCAATCAGCCCTTCAGGTTTGTCAAAATGTCGCTTTATCTGCGGGTAGATACGAATGAGCTCTTTGTAATAGTACTGAAATGCCGGTGCTGCGGTCGTACCGCCGGTCTCTTTTCTGCTCATGGGGGTATTGTTATCATTACCAAACCATACCACGGTTTCTACGGTAGGAGAATATCCTGCAAACCAGGCATCTACCGAGTGATTGGTCGTTCCCGTTTTGCCTGCAAGCTCAATTCCCTTGACCCGGGCATGACGTCCGGTGCCCCGCTCAATCACATCTTTTAAAATACTGGTCATGACAAATGCCTGCTCGGGTGTGGTAATTTGCGTGCTATTGCTCTCATGCTCTCGAACCGTTTCACCGGAGGCGTTATCTATTCGGCGTATTAGCGTCGGAGTCGTTGCTTTTCCTTCAGCGGCAAACGAACTATAATAGCCTGCCAACTCCAACGGTGAGAGAGAAATGGAACCCAAAGAGAGGGAAAGATCGTGCGGCAGGTTGGCTATGCGGTAGCGTTTGAGTTCCCGCAACATAGTTGTCAATCCAATATCATACACCAAATTGACGGTTGCCAGATTATTCGAGTGTACCAGAGCTTCACGCAGGGTTAAAATGCCTTTGTAGTTACGTCCGTAATTGCTCGGCTGCCACTTCATGTTTCGACCGTTTTTCCTATAATCAAACGTGCGGGCAATATCCACCAACTCCGTAGCTCCGGAGTAGCCGATATCCAGTGCCACCTGATAGAGAAAAGGTTTAAAAGACGAACCCGGTTGACGGCGACTCTGTGTCGCACGATTGAAGGCACTTTTTTTATAGTCCACGCCTCCTACCAATGCCAAAATATCACCGTTTCGCGGATCAATGGAGACCAAAGCGCCGTTAAGCTGTTCCCACTTTGAGGCATTATAGTCCTGAAGTGTCCGTGCACGCTTCATAGCCGCATTATAGGCAAATTTCAGTGCATCCCGTGCCGCCGACTGCAATTCCAGATCAATGGTTGTATAGATCTGATACCCACCTTCTTTCATATCGTCAATATCGCGGCAGCGGCGCATCACTTCATCGACAATAAACGGAGCCTTGTTTTTAGTAAGCGTATCATCATAGACCTTCGGATTCTCCTGAAGCGCCTCTTCATAGGCTGTTTGATCAATCCAGCCCAACTCGTACATACGCGAGATGACCCGATTGGCACGTCCTAGTGAAAGGTCATAATTTTTAGTCGGTGCATAAAAACTCGGTGCCTTCGGCAATCCTACCAAAATGGCCATCTCTTTCAGTGTCAGGGCATCAAGTTTCTTCCGAAAATATCCGTCAGCCGCCGTCTTAATGCCATAATAACTATGTCCCAAATAGACCTGATTAAGATAAAACTCTAAAATCTGCTCCTTGGAGAGTTCCCGTTCAACTTTCAAAGAGTAGATAACCTCTTTAACTTTACGCGAGATCTTTTTCTCTCGCGTTAACAGCGTATTTTTGACCAACTGCTGCGTGATCGTACTGGCTCCTTCTACCAGTTTACCGGCTTTAATATCTTTAATGATTGCTCGCATGATCGCATCGACATTAATGCCGGGATGCTCAAAAAAAGTGGTATCTTCAATGGCTAAAAGAGCTTCAATAAGACGGGGAGGAATCTCATCGAATCTGGCATAGTAACGGTGTTGTTTCTTGAAAATATTGGCAATTTTTTTACCGTTTTTATCATAAATCGTCGTCGTAACCGGCAAGGTTAAATTGACCAGCTTATCGGTGTTAAACGACATTTGGGAGAGGTAGTAATACCCTCCGATAATCGGTGCTGCAATGAGTATCAGCAGGATAATGAGCAACCATTTTTTCATTCTCTAAAATTCCTATGTGAAAAATTTGCTTCAATAAGCAATTTCGTATATGCACTTTGCGGTGCGGCAATAATGTCTTTCATCAGACCCGTCTCCACGATGTTTCCGGACTTGATAATACAGATCTCGTTACAAAGCGTTTCGGCAGCGTTCATATCGTGCGTGACAAAAAGCATCTTAAACCCCATCTCCGCCTGCAGTTTTTTTAACAGAGCCATAATCAGCAGTCGGGTTTGAGGATCCAGTGCCGTGGTCGGCTCATCGAGCATCAGAAGTTTTGGTTCAAAACTCAATGCCATCGCCAAAACCACACGCTGCAACTGCCCTCCGGAGAGCTCCGGCGGGTAGCGATGCAGCAACCCGGCAGAGAGATCGACCCGTTGCATCAACGCTCTCATACGGGCGTCACTTACAAAAAACTGCTCTTTAACGGTGGTCAGTGGAGAGAGCGCCGTAAAAGGGTTTTGCGGTACGTATGCAACACTCGTGCCGTTATGTAGTTCAAAATCACTCTGTATCTCCAGGTCAACCCGCATCTGCTCGGGCAGCATCTTTAGCAATGCTTTAAGCGTCAAACTTTTTCCGCTGCCGCTTTGACCTACCAAAGCCAGTGAGTGTGCAATCGTAAAGGCAATATCGACCAGAGTTTGGTTCTGATACTCAATTTTTAAACGTTTTATTTTCATTACGGTTATTTTACCTGAAAGTTCTTGACAAATTTACATGTAAATTTTAACATTGCTTCGCTTTCACCCAATCGTGCAATAAGCCGAATGATGGCATGTTCTACGGTCGGCGGGCGAATGGCACCTACAACAATACCCTCACGCAACAGGGCTGCTTGCAGTGCCATAACCTTCTTGTTGTCACCCAGAGGAATCGACGCAATCAGCGAGGGCATTTCGATTGGCAAATATTCCTGTACCATAGCACGTCTCAAGGCAATGGCATCACGCAGCTGTGATGTATTTTTTTGAATATATTCCAGTGACTGATGCGCCAACAATGTATCGAAAAGCGACGGTGCCGTCGCATAAATAATCGGTTTGGCACGGTTGATCAGATATGAGACAATATGGTCTGAAGCTAAAATATAGCCTCCAAAACTGCCATAGGCCTTCCCCAGTGTCCCCATCTTAATATGATTCGCGGCAATCGTAATGTCATACCAATCAAAGACACCCATCAGATGGTTTCCCAGTATACCGCTGCTGTGCGCTTCATCAACGATCAACAGTGCACCGTATTCATCGGCCAGGGTAATAATCTCACGCTGTAGCACATCACCCTGCATAGAGTACACGCCTTCAACAACAATAACATTGCGTTTGGATGTTGATGCTTGGAGCAGCTGCTGCAAATGTTCGGCACTGTTGTGTCTAAAAATCACTACATCAGCGGCTATCGTACGTGCTGCCAACATACCGCTGGCATGAAATTTTTCATCGATCAGCAAGGTGTCACCACGACGTAGCAGTGCTTCAATCAGTGCCATATTGGCATTAAAACCGCTCCCTAAAATAATACCTGCTTCAAAACCGTTCGCCGCACACAAAGCCTGTTCAAACTCCTGATGAATACGATGATAGCCGTTAACGAGCATGGAAGCCTTCGGAGCATGCACCGTATGTTCCCGAAGCAGTTGACATGTAGCATGCAGCAGCTCTTTACGGTGTGCCAATCCCAGATAGTCATTGGAAGCAAAATCGACATACGTTTCCGGATATACCTGACGCTTGCGAAAGCGATTGGCACGCTTCAGGGCGCGCAGTTCGTTATCGTAGAAATTCATTACGGCTTAGGCTGTGACTCAAGCACTTTAATAAACGCTTCAATGGCGTGAATGCGGGCATCACTGGAGGGGTGGGTCGAAAGAAATTCCGGTGGACGCCTAGATCCGGCAGAGGCACGTTTCATCCGTTTCCAGAATGTGACGGCTTCATGCATATTATAGCCGGCCTTATACATCAAATAAACCCCGATTTGATCCGCTTCATACTCATGCTGACGGCTAAAAGGCAGCATGAGTCCGACCTGAGATGTCAGACCGTATGCCTGAGCATAAAGCGCCTGATATTTCGGCGGAATTTTCAGTGCCATAGCCAACACCTGCGCCCCAAAATTCGAAGCCTGCTGCATTGACATTCGTTCCGCACCGTGACGTGCCAATGCATGTGCAATCTCATGTCCCATAACGGCGGCAATCTGATCGTCATTTTCCATAATTTTCAAGATACCGGTATAGAAAAAAACTTTGCCTCCGGGCAGACAAAAAGCATTCAGGGTATCCTCATCAATGACATGAAATTCCCACTGATAATGCTCTTGCCCCGTGACGCCGGCAATACGCTGTCCAATGCGACGCACTTTTTCATTTAGACGTCGATCGGTACTGATTTTAGATGATTGTAAAATTTTATGGGATGCCGAAAGCCCCAACTGCATCTCTTGCTGCGGACTGACCATAATAAATTGTGTCCGACCCGTCAACGGAGCCTTGGCGCATCCGACAAAAAGTAGCACTGCTGCACATAAAAGAAACCATTGACGCATACGCACTCCTCTAATTACATGTAATTTTGTAAGACTTCAATACTCAACCCCATCGCACAACTCTCAAAGCCTCGAACCTCTTGAATATAGGGCTTGCAAAAGCCTTCAACCATGCAGGCTCCCGCTTTTCCCCGCCAGGCACCACTTTGAAGGTAGCGCTCCAGATCGTCACGCTCGAAAGGACGAAACCGGTAATGCGTTGCTGAAAGATCGCACAACTCCAATGCATGCGACTTGTAGATCATACAGGTTAAAATGGAGACAACGGAACCGCTTTGCATCAATAAAATCCTACGGGCATCTTCAAGCGAGTGGGCCTTTCGCAGTATCTCATTGTTAACGCTGATGACCGTATCGGCGACCAGAAGTGGCAGCGTTTCATAGCCGTACTGCTTTAGTGCAACAGCATACTTTCCCAATGTCGCCCGATACACAAAAGCTTTGGCATCGGCAGCATCAATCGCATCTTCATCAAAATCAACCCCCTCCTGCACAAAGGGAATGCCTGTGCGTTGCAACAGTGCCGCGCGTGTCGATGAGGTCGAGGCAAGACGCAGAAGCGGTGCAGCTGTCATCATGTTACACTAGCGCCTCATGGGCAACACGCCACGCCAACGCTTTGGCTTCGTCAATCTTGTCTACCGTTTTTCCTCCGGCTTGGGCAAAATCATCTCGACCGCCGCCGCCACCACCTAAAAGCGGTGCTACTTCCTTAATCCATGCTCCTGCTTTGAGCGGTGCATTTTTGATGCCGGCAGCCATCAGCACTTTTGATCCTTTCACCTGAAAAAGCATCACGGCAATACGCTCATGCGCATTTTTAAGCTCATCAATGCGCTCTTTGATATCTCCGCCAGTGATGACCTCGACAATCAAAGCCACACCATCCACCTCCTGCACATTTAGCGTCTCTTTGGATGTTTGCAGCGCTTCGTGAAGGTCGGCTTTTAACGTTTTAGTCTGCTCTTTAAGCCGCTCAATACCGCTTAAAAGATCCCGGCTTTTAAGCAATTGTTGTGCTGCTTCTATACTCTGGCGCTGCCCCTTGACATGGTGATAAGCAGCATAACCGCATACCGCTTCAATACGTCGCACACCGGCACTGACACCGCTCTCTTTAAGAATCAAAAACATACCGATCGCCGCCGTGTTATCCACATGGGTACCGCCGCACAACTCGACGGAGGCATCTTCAAAACTCACCACACGAACGCGATCCCCGTATTTTTCACCAAAAAGGGCTTTGGCACCGCTGCGTTTGGCTTCATCAATCGCCATCTCCTGCGTTTGACGTGCAATACCGCGAACAATCTTCTCGTTCACCCACTCCTCAACCGCTAAAATCTCTTTCGATGTCATTGCTTTGGGGTGCGAGAAGTCAAAACGCAGCCGTGTCGCCTCCACTAAGGAACCGGCCTGACTGATATGATCTCCCAAAACGTCATAAAGTGCCGCATGCATCAGATGCGTCGCACTGTGATGCTTGGCAATCTCATTGCGTGTGCGATCATCAACGGTCGCTTCGAGCGTCTCCCCAACACTGAGCGTCTCATGAACCGCGACATGTGAGAGATTCAACCCGTGAAAAAGCCGGGTATCCAGCACTGCTGCTTTCTCTGCCAAAACACCGCTGTCGCCACACTGCCCTCCGCTTTGTGCATAAAAAGGCGTTTGTTCCAAAAGAACCCACCCTTTTTGCCGGGCATGAAGGGCATCAACATGACGAAAATTTTCACTCAAAAGCGCCTTCACGTTAACTTGGGATTTCAGGGTGTCATAGCCAACAAACGTATTGGTTCCAAAACGCTCTAAAAGTGTTTTGAAATCACCTTCTGCAACACTGTCACCACTCCCTTTCCATGCTGCTTTGGCACGTTCGCGCTGTTCGCTCATGAGCAGGTTAAAGGTGGTACTATCAAGCGTAAGATTGTTCTCTTTGAGCATATCTTCCGTCAGATCCAGCGGAAACCCGAAAGTATCATAAAGCTTAAACGCCACTTCACCGCTAAAAACCTCCCGAGTCTGCTGCAGTTCCTCGTTAAATAGGGCAATTCCCGAAGCAATTGTTTTAAAAAACCGCTCCTCTTCCAGACGAATCTGTTCCGCTACCGTTGTGGCACTATGTTCCAAATAGGGGTAGGCATCATTCATGCCTGTTACCACATGCGCTACCAAAGTATACATAAAAGGCTCTTTCAATCCAAGCAGATAGCCATGGCGTACCGCCCGGCGTAAAATACGGCGCAGTACATAGCCCCGTCCCTCATTGGCAAAGTTGGTTCCCTGGGCAAGCAGGAATACCACGGTACGAATATGATCGGCAATGACGCGGTATGAAGCACCACTCTCATAAACATATGGTTGCTCAAGCAGACGTTCGACATGATGAATCAGCGGCATAAACAGTGACGAGTCATAGTTGCTGCGCACTCCTTCTTTAATGGCAACGACCCGTTCCAGCCCCATACCGGTATCGATTGAAGGTCTCGGAAGCGGCTGCATCTCTCCTTTGAGATTACGTTCATACTGCATAAACACCAAGTTCCATATCTCTAAAAAACGATCACCTTCACCGCCAAGATAATCCTCTTCAGAGTGGAAATATTCGGCTCCCTGATCATAAAAAATCTCCGAGCACGGACCACACGGACCGGTATCGCCCATCTGCCAGAAATTATCGGCATCTCCAAGCCGCTTGATGCGATCAGGGGCAATATGCTTCTTCCAGATTGCTTCGGCTTCATCATCACTCTCGTGAACCGTTACCCATAGCCTTTCAACAGGAAGTTCCAATACCTCGGTAATGAACTCCCAGGCATAGGCAATGGCTTCCTCCTTAAAATAATCACCGAAACTGAAATTTCCCAACATCTCAAAAAACGTATGATGACGTGCCGTGTGACCGACATTTTCCAAATCGTTATGTTTCCCGCCGGCACGCAAACAGGGCTGACATGATGTTGCACGAGGGTTATGAGGAGGAGGAACCTCTCCGGTAAAGATGGATTTAAACGGTACCATACCCGCATTGTTAAACAGCAGCGTCGCATCCTCGGGAACCAGAGGTGCTCCTTCAATGCGCTGATGTTGTTTGGATTCAAAATAGTTGAGATACGCTTCTCTAACGTCCATAAGATTACTTCTTTGTTATAAAATTACGCGATTATAACGAAAATGACGTATAATACCTATAAAGGAGTCATTTATGGAACTGAAAACATGTCACACACTTGACGAGGTACGCAACGAAATTGATGCACTCGATACACAAATTGTAGCACTCATTGCAGCCCGAAATCATTATATCCATCAAGCCGCCGGCTTTAAAAACAGTGTTGAAGAGGTCAAGGCGGAAGAGCGCGTTGATTTTGTTTTACAAAAAGTACGGCATCAAGCCCTTTCACAGGGACTAAACCCCAATCTCATCTCCAAACTGTATGAGATGATGATCGAAGAGATGGTTGAATCCGAAATTGCCGAATTTCGGAATAAAGATGTTTTCTGAATCCAGACTACGGTAGCAGTTCCGCACGATACCATTGCTTTTCATGCCAAAACAACTGCACCGGTGCCGAAGCAATTTTAGCGCTTAAAACCGTGGCTTGAATGGCTTGTAATGCATTTCCCGTTGCCTTGAACTTATAGGTACCGGTCACTTTCCCCGTTTTTCGTTTCATACTGACCCAAAACGTACCGTCAGACCGGGTACTTACCTTATTAATTGTACCGACAACATAAAACCCCGCGAACAACTCCGACCCCAATAAACTAGCAACAATTAATGTTTGCAATAGTTTTTTCATACTTAAACTCCCTATTTAAATTCAGGCATATGATATCGAAAAAATATTTCCAATTTGTTAAGAACACTACTTTAAATAACTAATTTTGTTATTATTATTTCATAAACGGATTGATTTTCAATAAGACGAGATCTGCAATCATGTTTCCCGTTAGTGTTAAAAATGATGTAATCATCAAAATACCCATGATTACCGGATAATCCCGACTCATGGCACTAAAATAGAAAAGCTGCCCCATTCCTTCAATACCGAAAATGGACTCTAAAATGACGCTGCCACCTATAAGCCCGGGTATCGAGAGACCCAATAGTGTCACAATCGGCGGCAGCAGGTTGGGAATGATATAATACCGAAACAGCTGTCGAGATGAAAGACCTCGGGTGCGTGCAAAAAAATAGTAGTCGCTTTTTAAAATTTCCAGCGTCAATGAGCGTACATAGATAATCATACTGCCCAAACTCCCGAAGATCATGACACCTACAGGCAAAATCAGGTGCCATGCCATATCGGTATAATATGCCATACCCTCTTTAGGCTCAATGGAGTGAAGTCCGGCAATTGGCAACCAGCTAAGTTCAATGGAAAAGAGTAAGATTAGCAGGAGCGCCAGATAAAATGACGGCATGGCGAACGAAAGCAGTGAGAGCTGACGAATGGCATAATCACTGCGGTGCTGAAAATGCAGTGCCGCTTTAATGCCCAGATAGATGGAGAGCACAAAAGCCACGAGCATTGAAATAATGTTGATACTCAGTGTAATAGGCAGACGTTTTAAAATCTCACTGCTAACATCAGCACCGCTGACAAAAGAGACACCGAAATGGAGTGTTGCCAAATTAATAATCCAGTCAATATATTGGTCCAGAAGCGGTTGATCCAAACCATAAATAGCTTTTAACTGCGCAATGGTCTCGGGAGTCATATTGGGATTCAGCTCACCCGCAGCCAAAAAACTGTTGGGAGCAGCATGAATGGCTCCAAAAGAGATCACAGAGATAAGCAATAGCATCAGGGCTATATAGGAAAGTTTGAACAGTAAAGTTTTCATTGGCTATTTATAACATAAAAAAGATCAATCTTGATGGGGTTTCGCCCGAAGGCGAAATAGTGTTGTTAGAAGTTATAGGTTAAATAAGCCTGCAGTGTATTGTAAGCATCACCGTCATTTTGATTATCTGCATCTGTCATAATATATGCCACTGCATAATCAAAAGCACCAATAGACGAACCGGCAGTCAGTGTCAGATCCATCATATCACCCGCATCGTTATTGGCAGATGTAAAATAGATACCGACATCATAGCGTCCCAATCCGGTCTCACCCAAAAGCGCGTATGACGTGGTATCAGGTGCACCGACATAACCAAAGTTCCACCATGCTTCGGTATACAGCGGTGACTGACCGAAACCGGCAAGACCGGCACTGTTTTGAACATTGAGTACCCCATCTTCAGAAACTTGTGAAAATGCGGCGGCAACACTAAAACTGTCTTCAACGCTATAGCCGATTTTTCCGGCAAATGCCGTCGTGTCATCACCACTTTTTGGAGAAAGACTGGCAAATTGAGCCCCCAGGGCAATACCTGAGAATTCTGTTTCAGCTTCTGCCCAGAATGCCGTAGCAATACCGGAGATTCCATAGTACCATAACTCAAGTTCTACTGAGGGAATAATCGTAGTACTTGCGCCGACGGCATAAGCACCACTCTTTCCAAATGTGGTAAACTCGCCTCCGAACTTGGCATCAACCGGCTCAGCATTATTCCAGGTGCGCCCAATCCATGCACCGACCAATGTGGTGCTCGGTAGATGTTGATCGACTAGTACCGCAGCATCAAATGCATTGCTGACAATATTCCATGTTTCAGAAAAGACCAGCGGAGTGTCCAGATATTGACGACCGACCACCATAGAGGTTTTATCTACCACGGAAAAGGCCAAATTGGCTTCATCCAGCCAGAACTGATCTTTAAGTCCACCAGCCCATACACTACTGACTAAAGACTCTTCAAGTCCCATGGTTGTAAGGTACGTTATACCAAAATTTCCAACAACACTATCACTAAACGTCAAGCCCAGGTCGGCACTGACTGCCGCATTGCCCATAGCACCGTCTTTATGGAAGAGATCTGTTGAACCCATATCTGCCGTCCCATAATACAATCGTGCATCACCGGAAAATTCACCTAGTTCCATTGCATGGGCACCAACACTCACCAGTAGTGCTGCTGCCAGACTCATTGTTGTTATCTTCATCATTACGCCCTTATTTGTGTGTTATTTAGAAATCTTATAAGTGTAACAGATAATTGAAGAAAAACAAAGCACATGCATGCTTAAAAAATATGCAGTGCTTTTGACATGTCATTTGGTAACACGCTACTGCTTCTGATCCCAAACCAGAACCGATTTGCCCTCCTCAGACTTATCGGCTGCAGCCATACCCATGATATTATAACCCGAATCCACATAGTGAATCTCTCCGGTAACGCCCGATGCCAGATCACTCAGCAGATACATTGCCGAGTTACCCACCTGTTCAATGGTAACATTACGACGCAGTGGCGCATTGCATTCATTCCAGTTTAAAATCTGTTTAAAATCGCCAATTCCCGCCGCCGCCAAGGTACGAATCGGTCCCGCAGAGATCGCATTGACACGCTGTCCTTTTTTACCCAGCTCCACCGCCATATAGCGTACGGTAGATTCCAGAGCTGCTTTGGCAACTCCCATGACATTATAATTAACAATATATTTTGGTCCACCAAGATAACTCAGTGTGACAATAGAAGCATCCTTGCTCAAGACATTTTCCAATCGGTTAACAAGGTCGATCAAAGAATAAACCGACACATCCATAGCCGTTTGAAAGGCCGACTTCGTTGTCTTCATAAACGGTTCTGAAAGAGCCTCTTTTGGGGCAAAGGCCACCGAGTGGACAACAAAATCGATGGTACCGAAATCGTCAGCTATTTTCGATGCCAAACTGCTCATATCGGCTTCATCAGAGACATCAAGTTGATACACCGTCTCACTGCCCAGTTCTCTGGCAATGGGTTCAACTCTTTTTTTCAGTGCATCATTTAAGTAGGTATAGGCAATTTCCGCTCCCTGGTCGGCACATGCCTTGGCAATACCGTACGCAATCGATTTGTTGTTTGCCAATCCTACAATCAGTCCTTTTTTACCTTGCATAATCATTATGATCCCTTAATTTGTTGCTTGAATAATCAATTTGAAATCTTCAATATGAAGTGACGCACCGCCGACTAATACACCATCAACATTGGCAAGAGCCATAATCTCCCGGGCATTCTCGGGCTTGACACTTCCTCCATACAACAGGGGTCGCTGCACCAGTTTTTTAAGAGCATTGTGAATGAGTAAAATATCATCGGTTGAAGGCGTCATCCCCGTTCCAATGGCCCATACCGGCTCATACGCAATCATCAGATTAGCATATCCCAGATCAATATCTTCCAGCTGTGCTTCAAGATATTCCATTAAAGCATGGCTACCACTCTCACGTATCTCCAGCGGTTCCCCGATGCAGTAGATAATGCTAAATCCCTGCTCTTTGAAAAAATTAAATTTATGAACAATCTCTTCTTGTGATTCTCCCAGTATATGACGTCGTTCACTGTGGCCGATTAAAATGGTGCGAATGTCAAACTCATCGAGCTGCTCAAGACCAATCTCTCCTGTATATGCACCGTTTCGGGTCGCATAGGCATTTTGTGCGCCGATTTTTACTGCGCAATGGCATGCGTCCAGTGCCGTTGCGGGAGGAAATACCATAATGGTGTCGTCATCATGATGACGTGTCGCCAGAAAATCATCCAATGTATCCAGATACTCTCGGGTACTTTGACGGGTCATGTTGGTTTTAAAATTGGCTGCGACAATCATGATGGGTCTTTTACCAGTAAGACTTCGACGCCGGGGAGCACCTTGCCTTCCAACAGCTCCAGTGATGCACCGCCACCCGTAGAGACAAAGGTCATCTCATCCACATCGCCCGCACGTGCGGCAACATCAGCCGTATCACCACCGCCGACAATGGTCGTTGCATGCGTCTCGGCGATATAGTGTGACATTTTAATGCTGCCTTTGGAGAACTTATCCATCTCATACACCCCCATAGGACCGTTCCACAATACCGTTTGGGCATCATTGAGTGCCTCACGAAAAAGTCGACTGCTTGCCGGACCAATGTCCAGACCCATCCAGCCCTTGGGAATCTCCTGCGTCGGCAGATACTTAATGGCCGCCTCGTTACTAAACTCTGTTGCCACCACCACATCAACAGGAAGGTAAAACTTCACGTTGAGTGCTTTGGCTTTTTGCATAATCTTCTTCGCATCTTCAAGCAGATCCTCTTCAACCAGTGAGTTGCCGATTTCATACCCCTGCGCCTTTAAAAAGGTAAATGCCATACCACCGCCGATAATCACTTTATCGACCTTATCCAGTAGCTGCACCAACGCCTGAAGTTTTCCCGATACCTTACTGCCGCCGATGACGGAAACAAAAGGACGTACCGGATTTTTCAGAACTCTGTGAAAAAAATTAATCTCTTTATTTAACAGAAATCCTGCGGCTCGTGACGCGACATCAAAATGCTGTGCCATGGCATAAATAGAAGCGTGCTTGCGATGACATGCACCGAAAGCATCATTGATGTAGACATCGGCAAAAGAGGCCAGCGCTGCGGCAAAAGCACCATCATTTTGAGTTTCACCCGCTTCATAGCGTAAGTTTTCCAACAGCAGCACTTCGCCGGAATTAAGCGCCTTAGCCTTGTTTTTGGCATCCTCGCCAATAACATCTTTCGCCATAATAACATCAAGTTTTAAAATTGAGTGCAACCGCTTGGCAACCGCTTCCAGGGAATATTTTTCGTCATACACACCCGGCATGGGACGCTCAAAATGGCTGGCTAAAATAATCTTACAGTCTCGGTCAATACAGTAGCGTATGGTAGGAATCGCCGCACGAATGCGACGATCATCGGTGATATTGCCAAACTCGTCTTTGGGTACATTAAAATCACACCGGATAAACACCCGCTTTCCGGTAACTTCAATATCTTTAATTGTATTTAGTATCATGTCCATTCCTACTTCTTAGCAATATGCAACGCCATATCGACCAAACGACAGGAGTAGCCCCACTCATTATCATACCATGCCATCACCTTGACCATATTGCCGCCGAGAACCTGCGTTAAATCTTCGGCAATAATCGAACTGTAACTCGAGCCCACAAAGTCTTGAGAAACACGCATCTGTGTATCCATAAGAATCAGTCCCTGATGGCTTTTGGCGGCATGTGCCGTAAAAACAGCATTGACCGCTTCTTTGGTCGTCTCTTTTTTAACAATAACATTCAAATCGACCATGGAGACATTGGGAGTGGGTACCCGAACACTCTGACCGTTAAGTTTACCTTTTAGGTGCGGCAATACCAAACCGATAGCTTTGGCAGCACCGGTCGTTGTCGGAATCATATTAATGGCACCGGCACGGGCACGACGCTTGTCTTTGGTATGTTTCTCATGGTTTCCGCTATCGATCTAATCATGGTATATCTTTCTATTGAAGTTGTCTCTATTTCATCCTTCATTTTGGCAGGGTATTTGAAAAAGGATCAGCGCTCCAATGAATCTTCACTCAAATATGTAATCTATGGAGCTTTTTCTTCTGGTTTGATGCTTTTTGGTTTGAGCATCTTATTTGGTCTCACAGGGACCACAAAATTCTTCGAGATACAAAATGCACTCGCTGGGTTGGATACTTCTTCCCATTTTGCTTTGATTATAGCTTCGATTTTCATTCTTGCCGGGTTTGGATATAAAATTTCTGCTGTACCTTTCCATTTTTGGACACCGGATGTGTACGAAGGTGCTCCAACTCCGGTAACAGCGTATCTCTCTGTAGCTCCAAAGGCGGCTGGCTTTGCCTTGGCAATTCGTTTCTTTCATGTGCTATTCACTGATGCTGGATTACTTCTCGACTCTGGGAATGGAATTTCAACCATACCCTGGCCACAGGTTTTGGCTGGTATATCGGTAGCGACCATGAC
>QNZR01000244.1 GCA_003978475.1 Sulfurimonas sp. | reverse complement strand
TCTCATCAAATGCGACGAGGGTATCGGCTGCTTCATCATAAAGCTCATCCTCATCCCCTTCTTGCTGCTGGGCGGCATAATCTTCATAGGGGTAAAAATAGCCGTCATCATCATCGCTTTGAGGCAGCTCCAAAGCCTCCTCATCAGCTGCTGAGGCAATTTGAAAATGCTCGACTTCCTCCTGTGTTTCGCATGCGGCACCCGTAATATCCTCATCGGGAAGTTGCTCGGCAATCCATGTCAAGAGTGCATTGACGCCACGATTATGCGCCACAGAGATACCGAAAATGGCATCGGTTCCAAACTCGTAATATTCCCAAAGCTTCTCTTTCATTTTGTCATTGTCAATTTTATTGACAACCAGAGCTACGCTCTTTCCTAAGGTTTCCAACTCATAGAAAAATGTTTTATCATCAAGTTCCGGCAGACTTTTACCATCAACCATGTATAAAATAATATCTGCCTCATGAGCGGCTTGAATGGACTTCTCTTTAATTCTGTCAAAAAGTTCACACCCCTGATCCAGTCCTCCGGTGTCAAGAATCTCAACCTGTTTGTTAATGATGGTCGCATAACGACGCTTAATATCACGAGTCGTTCCCGCCTGTTCCGAAGTAATGGCATCGCGCTCACGTAAAATCCGGTTAAAAAAGGAACTTTTCCCGACATTGGGTTTACCGATAATGGCTAATTTTTTCATAGTATTCTTTAAAGTTGAAGTAAAATGACATGTAGAATTATAGCGAGATTGTTGCGGCGAGCGTGTGCTCACCGTTTATTTGTCCGAAAATTCTCGTTCCAGCGCTTCAAGCGCATTTTTTGCCTGAAACTGCTGCCATAAGGCATCATTGTTTTTGTAGCTTGAGAGCACCCGATCTTTAATCGTGTTATTAACCTGCTCTTTAGAGACACTGACAAGCAGGTAGAGATCATTATTAATGGGATTTTCCCAGTATTTTTCCTGCTGAGAGCCCTGTAGCGTCACTTTAGCAACCTGCTTGGAGACCTGCGTCGAAACTTTGTCTGCTACCTCATCCCCGCCAACTCCCGTTGAACGGGCAAAAGTTTCCACCTTGTCTTTAACGAGGGTTTCAATCTGCTGGGCTAAATTGGAACGTCCGTTTGCCAACGCCTCACGACGGGAAAATCCATGCCCGAGCTTACTCAACGGTGCCGAGCCTACCGCCGTATAGTAGCCTTCAAGCTCACTGGTGCCGCATGCCCATGTCGGAGCCAATGCTCCGGCAATACGACATTCAAAACTCTCATCTGCAACTTCAGGACTTTTATCGCTACAGCCATGAAACAAAACGACTGCTGCTGCCAGTGCCATCAGCACTTTAGGGTTAGCTATTCTCATTATCACTCCTTGTTATTATCAATTTACTACCAGTTGTCATATGTCTTTCTAATGACATCACCCAGACGCACCTCATAACCCGCCTCGATACTTTGGAGTATAATCCAGGCACTATGGGCATCAATTTTTTCACTGACACTGCCGGCGGCAATGACCTTTTCACGTATCTCGCTTTTATCAGTAATGGGGTTATGAAAGCGGTACTTTCTATAAAGATTGACATCATCACCCATACTTAAACCCTCGTTGTGACCCAAACTCACTTCATAAATGGCTTCATCGTCGCGTATGCGCTTATACAGTACGTATCCCTTGGGTGACAAAAAGTGCTGCAGCTGCTGACGCACACGCCCTATGGCACTGCGTCCTGCCTGCTGCACCAACGCCGCGTTAAAACGCTGCGCATATCGCGATGCTTTAGAGTGACTGCTGCTGCCGTAAAAATCAAAATTTTTCAACAGACGCATGGAGGGTACGGCGTAAATACCCAAAATACCCTCAACCCGTGAAGTATAGACATAATACGGCTGTGAGCGATGAAGTTTGCCTTTTTTGTCATACCAGACCCGTGCCTTGACATACCGTGTGGCAAAGGTCGCGCTGCTGATCTCTCCTTTGAGGGCATACGAAGCCAGACGTACACTGTTTTCAGCAGCAGGCGTGTCACGATGAAGTTCATGCAGTTTAATCTCATCGCTCAACGTCACGTCCATGGCACGATCTATCAATTCGATGCCGCCGCCTGAAGCAAGAGCACTAATGAGTGCCGTATTGAGTGTTTGTGCCAAATTGGCCCGCTGTGCCGTATCACTGCCGCCATTGTTCAGACGTATGAACAGCACTTTGGTGTTTACATCGTTCATCTCCTGTGCACTCGGCATAAATTCCGCCTCTGACATAGGGGCAGCCTCATACTCCTGCAAATTACCGATGGTTGCCGTACAGCCACTCATCCATAATGTCATTACCGCCAACAAACACCCGTATATCTTGCGCATTCTAAAGTCCTAAACTTTTAAAGATGCCCTCTGAGGCAACTTTAGAAGCCAATTGTTTCACACAATTGTGGTGTGATTGTGAAAAATCAATGCTCGAAGTTCCGACAAGCACATACTCACGTGATGCCAAAGGGGCACCCTTGGCATCAGCCACACGAATACGTACAAAACACTTTTGCATGTAATACCCCAAAAGCTTCTCTTGTTTATGCTTCGATGTTATCCTGATAACGCCGTCATGCCCCGACGCATCCACATGAACGCCTAGCGCCAGAAGTTGCTCGGCCAACACCTCTTTAAAGCCGGTACTCACCGCATCGGCTTCAAGAGAAAGGTGCAGGGTATGTCGTTGCGTTTCATACAGCCTTCCATAGCGCTCAATCCATGTGTCATACCCGGAAACATCCCGCGTCGGATCCAGTATTTTTAAAAGTTCAAGCTGACGCTTGAGTTCCGGCAACTGTGCATTAATATGTTTGAGCAGCACAAACCGTGTTAAGCCACTTTGCTTCTGAAGCAATTCAAACTGTTGTTGATAGGTCTCAATTGTCTCGTGCAGTGCCGCTTCTTGAGCGTCATACAGTCGGGCGCGTTCGACACTGACAAGCAGATAGATTCGTCCATTAAGAACCTGTTCCTGTTCAATTGAGACGTCACGAAAATGCAGCAGTGTCGCCTCGGTACGGATACGGTGACGTTGCTCCTGAAGCGTCTGCTCCTTTCCGTTGGTACGCATGGAATACTCCTGCTTCGTAAAACTGCTTTGCAGGGTCATACTCAAACTGTGTGCCAGATGGGCAAGTGCCATAGTCTTTGCCGCATTAAAATCGGCTCCCTCACCCACACCGTAAAGCGTCGTTGGCGTATGATGCGGCGGGGTGACATACCAGGACGCTCTGTGTGGCTTGGGCTGGGAACATCCGGCATAACCGAGTAATAGCATGCCATACAGCAGCAACTTGAACATGGACAACCTTTATTTTTCTATACGAATTCTACTATAATTTCGCTCATGTACCATTATAACTATACCGAATTTAAAAATGACACGCGCCAATTGGCACAACGGTGTCGCCCTTTTCATGCCGATACCATTGTCGGCATCGCACGTGGCGGACTGATGCTCTCCCAGGCTCTTGGGTATGCACTGAATATTCGCAATATTCAAAGTGTCCGTGCTGAAAGCTATGACGGTACGTATCAGCGTGACATCCTTAATTTACATGTAAATTGCGACCTGAGCACCTCTGAAAGGGTTTTAATTGTTGATGATATTGTCGATAGCGGGGCAACACTTCAGCTAGTCTTGGAGACGCTGACAGCACGCCACCCTAATATTTTGTTTAAATCGGCTACTCTTTTTTACAAACCTACTGCCTCTCTCCAGAGTGATTTTACACTCCATGAGGCCACACAATGGATTACGTTTTTCTGGGAACGTGATTTTAATTCTTAATCAAGGTGTAACACATTTTAGAGTAGAATCACGCTATCGGAATTTACATGTAGGATTGTTATGGAGTTTTTATTCAATACCAATGTCCAGTTTTTTATTGCCGCATATCTGATTGGCGGGATTCCTTTTGGACTGTTACTCACAAAATATTTTGCCGGTGTCAATGTACAAAAAAGCGGCTCAAAAAGTATTGGAGCGACCAATGTATTGCGTGTCATAAAAGAGAAAGACCCCGCATTAGCCAAAAAACTGGGAGCTGCCACCTTGGCGCTTGACGTACTCAAAGGCTTTCTGGTCGTATTGGTAGCACAATTTTTCGGTCTTAGCGAAGCCACTTTATGGGGCATCGGTGTCCTGGTGGTGTTAGGACACTGTTTTAGTCCCTATCTGGGCTTTGAAGGGGGCAAAGGCATTGCAACGGGTGTGGGTGTTTTTTTGCTGCTGCTTCCCATGGAAACCCTGGTGGGACTGGCAATATGGGCACTCAGTGCCAAAGTACTCAAAATCTCTTCCGTGGCATCACTTTTAGGGCTTAGCGGGTTGGTCATTGCCAGCTTTATCATTCATCCGCAAATGGCTCATGCACCGGTCATTTTCATTGCTTTTATTATTTTTTATAAACACATTCCCAATATAATTCGTCTGATTAAAGGGGAAGAGACACGTGTCGCATGACCCTTAACGTCAATGCATTGACCTTTCAGGCTATTATTGGCCTATTGGCACATGAGCGCCTGAGAGAACAGCGTGTCATAGTTGACTGCCGCATTGAGTACGACTACCGTCCGCCACACTTTATCGATTATGTCGATATTATCGCACTTATTGAAACTACTATAAAAGAGCGACACTTCAAACTGATTGAAGAAGCATTATGCTGTCTTGAAACACAATTGCACCAAACATTTCCCAATATCTCCGTTTTAGAGCTAAAAATCACCAAACCCGATATTATTGCTAACGCTACCGTATCGCTCAGTAGCACGGCATTTTTTAAAAGAAGTTGAAAGAATTTTTAAAGAAAATTGAAAAATACTTTAAAATTTTCTAAAACTATGCTACAATTTCGCCAAAATTTACCCTATAGGAACGTTAATGCGTATTCTTATTATAGAAGATGAAATTACATTAAATAAAATGTTAGCTGAAGGTCTTAAAGAGTTCGGCTACCAAAGTGATGTTGTTGAGAATCTCAAAGATGGTGAGTACTATCTTGATATTCGCAATTATGATCTGGTATTGACCGACTGGATGCTCCCTGACGGCAACGCGGTTGACATTATTCCCGATATTAAAACCAAAACACCAAAAACCGTCGTTGTCGTGCTCTCAGCCCGTGATGACAACGAGAGCGAAATCGAAGCACTCCGCTCAGGTGCCGATGATTACATTCGCAAACCTTTCGATTTTGATGTCCTTATTGCCCGCATTGAAGCACGTCTGCGTTTTGGCGGCAGCAATATTATTGAAATTGAAGATCTGACCATCAATCCTGAAGAAGAGAAGATCATCTACAAGGAAAAAGAGATTGAGCTCAAAGGCAAGCCGTTTGAAGTCTTGACCCATTTGGCACGACATCGCGACCAAATCGTCTCCAAAGAGCAGCTTCTTGATGCCATCTGGGAAGAACCTGAACTGGTCACGCCCAATGTTATTGAAGTCGCCATCAATCAAATTCGACAGAAAATGGATAAACCTCTAAGCATAACCACCATAGAGACTGTACGTCGCCGCGGATACCGTTTTTGTTTTCCCAAAGAAGTATAAGAAACCGTTTTTTAATTCAGCTTATTGTCGCTTCGGCGGCACTGCTATCAATTTTTTCTTCCATCCTTTTTTTCTATATTCAAAGCTCTATTTATGATGAAAAGCGTCAGGAGCTCATTGCCCTCGCACAAAATATTTCAACCTATCAATCCCTTCATGATGCCAAACGCAATGATGCCGATGTTCTTTTGGGGGTCTCAATTGAGCTGGTAGAGCGCCAAACCAACCAGAACATGCTTTTTGTAGAGCACACCAAAAACAATCGTACCTATTTACGACTTTTTTATCCGTTTAATTTTCAGGAAAATACTTATATTCAAATTACCAAAGACATTTCACCGACTAAAAAACTCTTTAAAAAAATACTCAACTCCATCTTTTTGATTAATGCCATTGGTTTTATTTTAATTGTCATTTATGCCATTACCCTCTCGACCATGCTAACCGCACCCATTCGCACCTTAAGTCGTAAACTCTCCAATATGAATGAACATCTGATTCGTCCCATTCGCGTTGATGAACTTCCTGAGGAGTTTGAACCGCTTGGCGAAACGATTAACCGGTTAATCAGCCGTATTCAAAACTTTATCAAATATCAAAAAGAGCTCTTTATCGGAACGGCTCATGAACTCAAAACCCCTCTGGCGGTCATCAAGCTGAAAAATCAGGTCACGCTCCTTAAGAAACGAAATCCCCAGGAGTATATTGATGCCATCACTGCCACCAATGTAACGATTGATGAGATGGATCAGCTCGTCAGTGCCATTTTGAACGTCGGCCGTCAGGAAGGTGCCCAGCTTGAGAGTCCTGAAGATGTTGATGTCATCGCTTTTATTAAAAGTAAAGCCGATGATTTTCGACTCCTGGCAGAACATGAGGGCAAGATACTGAAAATATCACTCTCGCCCGGAGCGTATGCGGCAACATTGCAGCTGCAGCTTCTCAATCAAATTATTCAAAATTTTCTGCAAAATGCCCTTAAGTTTACTCCTGAAGGCGGTAGTGTGTTATTGCAAAGCTATCTCGATGACACCGGCTTGATGATTGAAGTCATTGATGAAGGCTGCGGTATTGACAGCAGTATTGACCTCTTTGCTCCTTTTAAACGTCAAGGCAGCAAGAGTGGTGCGGGTCTGGGACTCTTTTTAGCCAAAAGTGCGGCAGACGCCATGGGAGCCGATATCAGCATTAAAAATAGAGAGGACGCCCAACACGGTACAATCGCCTCGCTGCATCTGTACTCCAAACTCTGCTGTAACCTTTATGCAAAATAATTGAATATTTAAAACTAATGCAAGCTTTCTTCTGCTATAAATCGGACATAAAATAAAGTTTGAAACATTGTATAAGGTTTTTTAATGTCACTAATGATAAACGATGAATGTATTGCGTGCGATGCCTGCCGCGAAGAGTGTCCGACAGATGCCATTGAAGAGGGGGATCCGATCTACGTGATTGATCCCGATCGCTGTACCGAATGTGTCGGAATTTATGATGAGCCTTCATGCATTGCCGTCTGTCCGGTCGACTGTATTGTCTTGGATAGTGATAATGTTGAAAGTATTGCGGAGTTGAAGTTTAAGCATGAACAACTCATGCGCTCTGAAGAGCAAGAGTAATTGTGGCAAAACGTACCGCTGTCATTGACATTGGTTCTAACTCGGTTCGTATGGTCGTTTACGAAAAGACCAGTCGCTTTGCTTTTCATCTGCTTCATGAAGAGAAAAGTCGGGTTCGTATTAGTGAACATGCTTATCAAAATCATTCCAACCTTCAAGATGCTGCTATACAGCGTGCTGTGGATGCACTGCGTGATTTCTTAAATATTGCGGCATCTTATAAAGTTCGCAAAACCTTGTGTGTGGCAACTTCTGCGGTTCGTGATGCCAGGAACAAAAAAATATTTCTCTCCCGCGTTAAGGATGAACTGGGACTTAAGATCAGGGTCATTGATGGAATACAGGAGGCCTACTATGGTGGTATTGCCTGCGCGAATCTACTGCCAAAGCTCAGCGGTGTTGTCGTCGATATTGGCGGCGGTTCAACGGAATGTGCCTGCATTGAAGCGGGAAAAGTCGTCGACACCTACTCTTTAAATCTGGGAACCGTTCGGCTGAAAGAGCTCTTTTTTGACCATGGTGACCTTGAAGGCGCCACGAGCTATATTGATCATGCCCTTCAAGCATTACCACTGAAAAAAAACCATACGCTCATTGGTCTTGGCGGTACCTTTCGGGCTCTCAGCCAGGCAGTTATGAAAGCCGACCACTACCCTTTGAGCAAAATACATGCCTACCGATTTCATGCCAAAGAGCTAAAACATCTGGGAAAGAAAATTTTAAAAGTGGACAACAAAGAGCTTAAAGCCCTTCATATTAAACCCGAGCGCTACGATGTCATTCGTCCCGGGGTGCTCATTTTACTTCGCATTATGAAACATCTGAAGGTCAATACCATGGTTGCCAGCGGTGTCGGTGTTCGCGAAGGGGTCTATTTATGCGATATTTTGCGCAGCAGTAACGACTGTTTCCCGGCCAATTACAATCCTTCGGTTGCCTACTTGCAAGATACCTACAGTATTGACAAAAAATTTTCCTCACTGATGGTACGGCTTGTCCATACACTCTTTGATACACTGCACCCATTATTAGATATTGACCACGCCTACAAACCCTACCTGCTCACCGCTGCCAAACTGGCAAAAATTGGTGCCTCCATTCACTTTTATTCCTACCATCAGCACAGTTATCATCTCATACAAAGTGCTTTAGAGTACGGCTACACGCATGAAGAGATCATTTTAATTGCCACTCTGGCACGTTATCAAAATAAAAGAGGACCCAGCAAATCCCACTACCAGCGCTATGAGAAGCTCCTGCCCAAAGAGACGACCCTTCATCGCTTGACATTTCTGCTGTCGCTATGCAATGTCTTGCTGGCACATCGTCCTCAAAGCATTGATTTTTCTTTGGAGCTGCATGAGAATATTTTGTATATTACTCCAAAAAAGGGCACCCTGCATATTGCCAAAGAGCGGCTGCTTGCCATCAGTATTCCCTCACCCTTAAAAGTAGTCTGTCGCTAAGACCCGTTTTGTAGCGCTTGAAGTGCCCTGCAGATCTCCCGGGTCAGATTCTGCTCCTGAGTGCTGTACACTGCTGCTTTTTGAGCTGCTACGGTATCAAAGTCAAACGATGCTTCAATTGATGCGGCAATCGGATACTCCTGTGCCAATATCTCTAAAGAAAAATCGTCTCGTGCGGCTAATGTGGTAAAAGGATTAATATTAATATAGGCGTACGGAGCATGCTCTGCCGGTGCACGCAACACTAGCTTGCTTACCGTCGTGTCAAGTTCAGGAAGATACTGATGGCACCGTGGTGATTGCAACGAACTGTTAGTCTCATTATTTTCATCGGTCACATAGACCCCGCCCCGGGCGAAACGCATGCCGGAAAGACTCATATTAAAATCATAAATACCGCGCTTACGATATTGAGCATAAACACCCCCGATGCTCACATTGGCATCTTTAATATAATGCAATGAAGACACCTTCACACTGTATTCACTGGTAAAATTATCACTACTCACGCCGCAGCCGCTCAACCAAACCAATATGCCGCTTAACAGCAATGCGGATAATGCTTTTGTATGTCTCATCAAAACCTCTGTCCTATCGTAAATTCAAAACTCGTTGTCTTGTCGTACGCGGTATCATCCAGCGCTTTGGCAAAAATCAGATTGACCGGTCCTACCGGAGAAAACCACTCAATGGCAAAACCGACCGAACTTCGCGTCAATGATTCGGTTTGAGCACCATGCTGAATACTGTAAAGTCCGATATGCTCAGGAACATTGCCCTCAATCCATCCCCAATCATAAAAAGCACTCAGGCGCATCTTTGCTTTAGGCAGGAGCGGAAAGCTCAATTCCAGACTGTTGGAAAAAGTTTTCTTTCCCCCAACCCGCTTGCTCTTGTCCTCGGCATCAATATAGTGCGGTGAAATAGAGTACGACTCATAGCCTCTGACACTGCCCATACCTCCCATATAAAACCGTTCTGCCCGGGGCAAGTAGCCCCGCTCTTTCACAATATGCAATCGTGATTTGTATCGTAAAATCAAATCAAAATTGACGGCATCTTGCAACCCGTAATAGTAGTTAAAACTGGTACGGCTTTTTAAAAAATCGGCATCACCGCCAAAACCGGCATATTCCAGACTCTGTTTAAGAACCATCCCCTCACGCGGCAGATAGTAATCATCCGTATTATCATACGTCAATGCCAGAGTCAACGAACTCTTCGAGTAATTTTCAAAGAAAACACGATAATTGTAGTTAATCGCCGACGTATTAATATCTTCATACTCGTTGGCTGAGTAGCTATATCCCAAGTAGCCACTTAAATGGCGGGTGAAACGGTGACCACTACCCAAATTGACCCCCTGGGAAGAGACCGTATAGTCATTATATTCATTACGGGTCGTATAGATCGAGAAATTCCCACTGAAGTCACTGTCATTGAGACGTTTGTTTGAAATATTAAACGAGTAGTTATCGGTTCTGTCGGAACGCTCCAGTTTGACTCCGACACTGATACCGCTACCAAAAATATTGCGATCTTCCACACCCACGCTAAACAAAATGCCGCCATAACTCCCGTAACCGCCGCCGACTTGAATATTGCCCGTCGGTGCCTCTTTGACTTTGACTACCAGATCCATCAGCGCTTCATTAATACGCTTCTCTTCTATGGTCGTACTTTCAAAAAATCCGGTACGTCCCAGAGCATTGCGAGAATCTTTCAAATCGGTCAAGTTATACAGATCTCCCGGAGCCAAATAGAGTTCACGCCGCACAATGCGATCAAGTGTTCGACCGTTGCCGTCAATAATAACATTACGAATCCGTACCTGATCACCTGGAATAACACGGTAAATGACATGAACACTTCGCGTTTCACGGTCTTTTTGCAGATCCGGCTGTACCTGAGCATAGGCATAGCCCAGATCGGCAATCGCCGTTTTAATGCGCTCGGCATCATCTCGAAACGTTTTAATATTAAAAATTTCATTTTTTTTCAGTGCAACGACCTGAAACAGTTTCGCATCATCAACCACGTGATGCTGCTGCACAATAGAGATGTCACGAACACGGTAAATGGCTCCTTCATCTATTTGATAGCTCATCGCGGCACGGTAAGTGTCAAAATTGACACGAACAAACGGGGCATCGACCGCAGCATCCAAATATCCGTGCTGCATATACGTATCGCGCAGACGCAGCGGGTCGTACTCCAGTTGTGCCAGTTGCATCTCACCGTCATTTCGACCCCATAGCCATCCCATGACTTCGGCCTTTTTATTGGCTAGCACCTCATCAAAGTCCTCCGGTTTGAGCACATGCATGCCATTAAAATCAACCGTTTCAATAATAATTTTTTCACCCTCATTCACTAAAAAAACGACTTTAATGCTGCCGTTTTTTAGCTTCTTAATACGGGTCTCAACTACCGTGTCAATTTTACCTTCTGCTGAAATTGCTTCAATAATACGACGCTTTGCCGCTTCAATTTTTTTGACATCATAGAGTGAACCTTTTTGAATCTGTAGCAGCGTCTCCTGAGCCTCGGCATCATTCTCTTTATAACCTCGCATTTCAACATGGGAAATAATCGCTTTTTCTTTAAAATGAAACGTCAGACGACCATTGATATCCTCAACCCAGATATCGTTAAAATATCCCTGGTCAAACAAAAGGTGCACCGCTTGGTCAATATCGCCTTCGGTCACGTTATCACCAACTTTAAAAGGCAGTATCTGCAAGGCAACATTCTTGGAAATATGTACCATACCCTCAAAGACAATCTCTTTGACCGTCACGGCATGAAGATACACCGCGGCACAAAGCACCCAAATAGACAGTAGTTTTTTCATTCAAAATCTTCTCAAAATAAGGTAACGCCGATTTTATCACCTTGTCGATTAATGTTGCGTAAATCTTGCTCGAATTGTCTATGAAGATCGTACAGAAAAATATTTTAGAGAATTATTTTCCTATAATTAAACATAATTTAATTTCCAGTGTGATACTCTATCCATTAATTTTAACAAATACAGGAGCTTGTTGTGGAAAAGTTTTTATCGCCCACCCATCTTCTTGTCTCAGAAACCGATGAAAAAGGCCTGATTAAATATGCCAATGAAGATTTTTGTTATTTTGCAGAATACCCTGTCGAGGAACTGGAAGGAAAGCCGCACAATATTGTCCGTCATCCCGACATGCCCAAAGAGGCATTTAAAGATTTGTGGGACACCGTCAAACGCGGAGATATCTGGAGAGGCTTTGTCAAAAACAGTACCAAAAACGGCAACTTCTACTGGGTCTATGCCACGGTGTTCCCCTATACCAATTCCGATGGGGAAAAAGGATTTCTTTCCGTTAGAAAAATGGCTACTAAAGCTGAGACTCAAAAATATGATGCACTCTACAAAGATATGCGTCACCAACATCATACAGGTCGGTCATAATGCCTAGAATACTCCAGTCCTTTAAGGGTCGATTTATATTAACCCTCGCATTTATGGCGCTCTCGCTATCGGTTGTCTATAACATCAGCTCTTACTACACCTACCAAAGTCATCTCAAAGAGATTGCCAAAATCAAAGTAGACCTGTTCAACAATATAACTGATTTCGGAAACAATATTATGCCGGAGGATCTCCAAAAATTTAACCTTAACTATGTCTATGCGTATAACGGCAACACCTTGAGTGACCGTGAAAAAAGCAGCTATTTTGTTAAAGACAATTACTACCTTAAAGCACACAACAGCCGTGTCTCCCCAGAGCTTTTTGAGGAACTTGATTTGGACAATGGCAATACCGTGAAGTTTTATGAGTACCGTGACAACTATTATGCTTTTGTTGTAGAACCGTTACGTCAAAACGGTTCTATAGTAGGTAAACTCATTATATATGAAGATATGACACTGTTAGCCAATGACTTTTTTACCTCATTTATTCAAACCAATCTCATTTTTCTCTTTTTGGCACTCCTACTGGGCTTTCTTGCCTATTTTCCACTCAACACCTCTTACAAAGAGATTATTAAAGCCAAAACGTTCGTATCGGAATTTGCCAAATACATCTCCTTTCAATGTAATGAAATTGAACCGCTTGTAGTCAATAAGCAGGCCAATATTATTGTTCACGAGGTGGCTGAAGAGTTAAACCTGGTGTTACATACCTACAAAAAAAATATGGATGATGATCTCAAAATCATGGGGGAACTTCTTCTAATCTCCGGTAAAGTCAGCAGTGGTGATTTTAACTACCGAATTACCAGTGAATCTCACAATCACATTACCTCGGCACTCACCCGTTCTTTTAATCAACTGCTCGATAATATCCAGCATATCACCTCTGAAACACGCCACCGGCTTGATGAATATCAAAACCATGACTACAGTCACAGTATTGAGATTACCGGCTTAAGTGCCGATATGAAAGCACTCGTCAGCGGTGTCAACAGTTTGGGACATAGCCTTCAGCAGTTTGAACAGGACAATAAGAATCAAAAAGAGCTTTTGGAGCAGAACTCCAAACAGATCCACCAAACCATTGTAACGCTCAACAATGAAACCATTAAAGAGCTCGACACTATTGTCGATCAGACCACACAAAAGCTCCTGCAGGCTAATGAGAAAGAGAGTGAAATGGCTGCTAACGTCAAAGAGCTGGACACTCAGGCACGCGGGGTCAAAGAGGTGCTCAATATCATTCGTGATATTGCAGATCAGACCAATCTCCTAGCACTCAATGCCGCCATTGAAGCGGCACGTGCCGGCGAGCATGGTCGCGGTTTTGCCGTTGTAGCGGATGAAGTCAGAAGTTTAGCCGAAAAGACACAAAAGTCTCTCGCCGAAATTGATATTAGTATTAATTCCGTCGTTGAAGAGATCGGTAAAAGCTCTCAGCAGATGAATCTTAACGCCAAAGAGATTGAGGTTCTCGCATCAGATATTGCTTTGGTTAAAGAGAAAACTTCTGAAGTTGTCGTGGCTATTGCGGCATTACATAAAGAATAACATGGTAGACTTTCAGCTCAGTATATATGGAGTAATGCAATGAAAATAGGTATTATTGGGCTGGGTCTGATGGGAGGCTCCTTGGCACTAAGCCTTAAAAAACTCCCCTTTGTCAACAAAATTTCAGGCTATGACCACAATGAAGTGCATCAAGACATTGCCCTAAAGCGCCATCTTGTACACGACATTGTCAGTTTTAAAAATATCAAAAAATGTGATGTTATCTTTTTAGCCATTCCCGTCAACGCTATTATTGCCCTCTTTGACGATCTCATCGATATTCCGGAGCAGACAACCCTCATTGATCTCGGGGGCACCAAAGAGCAGATTGTCCATGCCGTACCTTCCGCCATTCGTCGCAATTTTGTTGCTGCACATCCTATGGCGGGAACCGAATATTACGGACCCAATGCTGCTGTTGACGATCTCTTTAAAGACCAAATTGTCGTACTGTGTGATTTAAACGACAGCGGAACACATCAACAAGAGGTTGCCGTGCGTCTGTTTAGCGGCATTCATATGCAGCTGCACTATATGCGTTCTTGCGATCATGACCGTCATGCCGCCTACATTAGTCATATGCCGCATATTGTCTCCTTCTCGCTTGCCAATACGGTTCTCTCGCAAGAAGAGAAAGAGAATATCTTACTCCTCGCCGCCGGGGGGTTCCGTTCGATGAGCCGCCTTGCCAAAAGCTCTCCGCAGATGTGGGAAGATATTTTCAGACAAAACCAAACCCATCTGCTCCGTGCTATTGAGCATTTTGAAACCGAGCTGAGCACGCTGAAGCGTTGTATCAAAGATGACGACTGGACAACGCTGCACGAGCGCATGAAAACGGCCAATAAACTGCAAGAACTTTTTTCGTAATTTACATGTATTTTTTATAGAGTGCCTTCAGTCTCTTTGAATCAATACTTACCGCTTTGCCTTCATAGAATTTCGCTTCAAGCTGTGCTGCCATGTCAGCGGCATCGGCATCATCAAGATGATTTAAAAGTACCTTGAGCACATCACGTTCATCCTTAAACCGTACAGACTCTTGCGCACGGTAACGGCGTCGCCACGTCCGCCACGGCAGCAATCCCAACAGCACCCCCAATACCAGACCCATTCCCAACCCCCAGCCAAATGAACCGCCAGAACAATTTGAAGGCGTCTCATTGTGAGTCACTGCCGTTTCCGTTACTGCAGGACGCTGAATCTGAAGCGGCTTCGTCTCGGTTACGGATGCCGCGTTTTTAACATGTATGCTAATCGGACGCGTCTGAATAGTTTTGCTACGATTGCTCTCCAGATCAAAATAATGCAGAGTAAACGGTGGAATTGTTATGTCATGTGTCGGCACAAAAGCAATTTTTTGACGCCATACTCCCCGGTATTTTCCCTGCTCAATGGCAGCTTTGGTTGAGGGTTCCTCAGCAAAAACACCGACTCCCGAAATTTTTGGTTTAAACCCTTTAATATCTTCAAAATTACCGCTTCCCTTAATGCTCACCGTCACATTTACCGGTTCTGAGGCATTCACTTCACTTCGGTCAACTTCAGCATCAATCTGAAACGTTCCGACGACAGAAAGGTTATCGGGCAGCGGCAGCACCTCCATCTCCAGTTCGTTGGAAAAATAAGTGCGCCATTTTAATGTGGCAAACCACTGCCCCCAGGTATCTTGGCGCTGCGTACGTGCAGCAATTTCAATACGTGCAGGCTTAATGGTATGGTAACCGCTTTTTTGTTCCGCCAAAATATAACTAAGATGCTGAACCGTGTAGCCGTCTTCTTCAAATTTACGACCCTCCGACTCCTCTTTAACCCAAAAGTTTTTCATCGACGGCAACGTGAATTTGGAGTCCACTGCATTCGCACCGTGTTTTTGTTTAAAGATAACGCTCAAAGTAAACGGTTCGCCCACATAAACACGGTGTTTGTCGGTCTGCAGCTGTAAAATAAAACGACTGTTTTTAGTAACTTTTACGGGCGACACTGTAATCTCAAGAGGTTTTGTCATCTCCTGTTGTCCATCTACCGTGACACTGATCGGCTCAACCGTACACGACTTTGTCGGCACAAAAGTATATTCAAAAATCTGTTTTTTGGTAAATACGCCGTTGATACCCTGAACACTGGTGCTTGTTGATGTAGAGACAATCTCTTCACCACACAAAGCCGTCACTTTTGGCGGTATGACCTCATTACCCTCCGCGACAATGCTCAAACGTACCTGTTCGCCTATGGTGACCTTATCGGCATCCACATAGATATTGAGTTTGGCATGCAGCACATGAGTCATTAACAGACATGTCAATATTATTTTACCAAGGTTTATCATTGTTGTTCCCATTTGTATTCTCGAGTTGTTGTAATTGGTACAGATGTCCTGTACGATTTTTATTCAGTTCCTTGAGCCACTTTTGCTCTTCGAGGTGACTCATGATTTTGTCATTTTCGGTGGCGGTGGCTTTAGCAGCCTGATGCTTCGGCATAGCTTTGGATACGTCTTCTTCCGATGCCGGTTTTTGGGATTTTTGCGGCAGCTCGTCTTTGGAGCGTTGCTCTGTATCGTTCCGATGCTCGTCCTGTGTGCTCTTTGGTTCCTCTTTAGAAGCGTTTGATGATGATTGCTGCTCATCTTTATGGCTCTTTTGTTTGTTTTGAGACTCATGATCATTTTGCTGTTGATTCTGTTGATTCTGTTGATTCTGTTGATTCTGTTGATTCTGTTGATTCTGTTGATTCTGTTGATTCTGTTGATTCTGTTGATTCTGTTGATTCTGTTGATTCTGT
>QNZR01000198.1 GCA_003978475.1 Sulfurimonas sp. | reverse complement strand
CTTTTGCTCCCAGTGACGCAAGCTCAAGCATCTCCTCGTAAGAGATTCTATCCATTTTTTTAGCTTTGGGCTCAATACGCGGATCGGTAGTATAAATTCCCTCAACATCGGTGTAGATCTCACACAAATCGGCATGAAGCGCTCCGGCAATGGCAACAGCAGAAAGATCACTGCCGCCGCGTCCTAACGTGGTGACACGCCCGTCACTGTTAACTCCCTGAAAACCGGCAATAATAACCACATTACCTTCATGAAGAGCATTGAGCATACTCGTAGCATCAATACTCTCAATACGCGCTTTGGTATGCACCGCATCAGTCATAATACCGGCACGTCGTCCACTCATGGACGTGGCCTTATGCCCCATGGCATTAAGCGCAATAGAGAGCAGTGATGCCGTCACCCGTTCACCCGAACTCAGCAGCATGTCCATCTCCTCTTTCACCGGAGTCATTGTAAAGGCTTCGGCATAACCTACAAGCTTGTTGGTCTCTCCGCTCATAGCAGAGACCACCACGACAACCTGATGCCCCGCTTCGATAGTTTTAATGACACGATCGGCAACATTTTGAATACGCTCTATATCACCGACACTCGTACCCCCGTACTTCTGTACAATTAACATCTATAGATATCCCTCCGCTTTAAAATAGTCCAGAACCTCTTTGTACAAAGGGGTTTTAAAATGGTTAACATGCTTAAAAAGTTTCTTGAGTTTGACAAATTTGTAGCGGCTGAACTCCGGGTGGGCGGTTTCCAGATCAATCACGGCACTCTTTTTCAGTCGTACCAGATAATAACGCTGTTGCTGTCCGGCATAAGGCTGCATGCGTTTGGCAATTTTTTTGGGAAAATCGTAGCGAAGCCACCCGGGATATTTTGCAATATATGTCACCTTTTTGGTGCCGATCTCTTCTTTGAGTTCACGATACATTGCCTCTTTGGGCTTTTCTCCTGCATCAATACCACCTTGGGGAAACTGCCAAATACCCTTCATATCATTGCGCTCCGCAATAAAAACTTTTTTACTTTTTTGATAATCCGGAGCTAAGACTATCATTGCCACGTTGGGTCGATATAATTTGGTTTTTGCCATCAATTCACTCACTCTTTTTAATACGTGGATTATAATCAATTTGGCATTAAAATAAGTATAATATGAAAATAGCGGTGGCGATTTTTGTAAGCTTCTTGCCATTTACATGTAAAATATCACCGGAGGGCTTCCCCGCCGTCCGAGACTCGGCAGCAGGGATTTGGCTAACATATTGTTTATCTGCTAAGCTTTTCTCGAACCCTGTGTACGGCAGTCACCATATTTTTTAGACTGGGTCGTACCTCCTCCCATTTACGGGTTTTCAGACCGCAATCGGGGTTAATCCACAGCTGCTCTTTGGGCAGCACTTCCAGTAATTTTTCAATCTGCTCTACAATCTCTTCGACACTGGGAATACGTGGTGAATGAATGTCATACACTCCCGGTCCTACCTCTTGCTTGTATCCTGCCTCTTTAAAAATTTTAAGCAGTTCGTTGCCGCTTCGTGCCGTCTCGATGGAGATCACATCGGCATCCATTGCTTCAATGGTACGAATAATATCATTAAACTCACTGTAGCACATGTGTGTATGAATCTGCGTCTGTTTTTTAGCGCTACTGACGGCAATTTTAAAATCACGTACTGCCCAGCGTTCATAATCGGCTATTTTATCCTGACGAAGCGGATATCCTTCTTTAAATGCCGCCTCATCTACCTGAATAATTTTGATGCCGGCCTGTTGCAAATCATCAATTTCATCACTAATGGCGACGGCAATCTGAGTGGAGACCTCATCACGAGGCAGATCATCACGCACAAATGACCAATTTAAAATGGTCACCGGTCCAGTAAGCATTCCTTTCATAATACGGTCGGTTTGACTTTGCGCATAGGTAATCCACTCCAGTGTCATCGGATTGGGACGGCTGATATCTCCATAAATAAACGGTGGTTTGACACAGCGGCTTCCGTAACTTTGAACCCAGCCATTTTGCGAAAATCCGTAACCCTGAAGCTGCTCACCGAAATATTCGACCATGTCGTTTCGCTCCGGCTCGCCGTGAACCAGAATTTCAATACCGCACTCTTCCTGAAAGGCCACACAGTCGTCAATATAAGCTTTCATCTGTGCTTTATACACCTCTTGCGTGATGGTACCGTTTTTAAACTCCCGTCTGGCTTGACGTACTTGCGGGGTCTGGGGAAAAGAACCAATCGTGGTAATGGCAAGCTCTTGATATTGCAACAACGGTTTTTGAACGGCTATGCGCTCTTCAAAGCTGCCTTCACGTTCAAAATTGGTAATACTTTTAACACGGTTTTGCACCTGTTTATCGTGAATACGCGGTGACGTTTTTCGACTGTTATTAGCAGCAATATTTGCTTGGAGTGCCTGCTGTAATGTACCAGAAAGCCCCGTCTTGCCGCTGGTAAAATATTCTGAAAGCAGCGTAATTTCATCCAGTTTTTCAACGGCATAACTCAGCCAGTTTTTGATCTCATCATCCATCTCGTTTTCATATTTGAGCGTAAACGGCGTATGCAGCAGCGAGCATGATGATGCGACAATAATATGCTCTGTGGCAACATGGCAACCTATGGTATCCAGAAGCTTATGACTCTTTTGGATATCGTTTTTCCAAATATTGCGACCATCAATAACTCCCGCAATAAGCTGTTTACCACTTGCACCGATATCTTCAAGCATATCAAGATTCTGTATACCGTGAACATAATCCAGACCCAGACCCCAGACAGGCGTATTCAACAGTACCCTGGTCGCCTCATTGGAGTGTTCAAAGTAGGTCGTCACAATCAGCTTAATCGTGTCACTCACCGCGCAGAGTCTGTCGTATGTCGGTTTAATCAGACTCAAAAGTTTCGGGTCACATACCTGAACAAAAATCGGCTCGTCAAACTGTACGGTTACGGTAGCATCACGTTGTGAAATCTCTGCAAGCAGTGCTTCATATAACGGCACAATTTTACCTAGAAACTCGTAAGTGTCCCCCCCATCAAGTCGTTTACTAAGCCCTAAAAACGTTATGGGACCAATCAGGTTAATTTTGGTAGTCACTCCCAGGGCTTTGGCTTCTTCATACTCTGCTAGCACCTTTGTAGCATCGAGTCGGTACGTATCTTCTTGTGAGAGTTCAGGAACAATATAGTGATAATTGGTATTGAACCACTTGGTCATCTCCATGGCAACACACTCTTGATTGCCCCGCGCCATAGCAAAGTAGCGTTCTTCACCGCTAAGATGAGCGAAACGCTTCGGAATGGCACCGAGCATTACTGCGGTATCAAGCATCGTATCATAAAGCGAAAAATCATTCGAGCTAATATACCCGATTCCCGCATCGCGCTGATATTCCCAATGACGCTGTCGTAACGTTTTTGCACAGGCTTGTACCTCATCAAAGGTACACTGTCGCGCCCAAAAACGCTCCAATACTTTTTTTAGCTCTCGCTGCTCACCAATACGTGGGAACCCCACAACATAAGTTTTTTTAGACATATTGCTATCCTTTTGTATCATATTATTTTGTATGTATGTCAATTATGGTAATGCTAAAAAAACAGGGGAGGATGTACGCCGGTGCGTCGAAATGCAAAATAGGTCGTATAATACGGGCATCGGGGAATAAACAGATTCAGCAAAAGTGCCAGTCGGGTTTTTAGCTCATAAAAACCATTGCAGTAACAAGGCTGCACCTGCCGGGAACAAGGTAGTACCGCCATCTCTTGCGGTGGGTCGTCTTCTTCCGATACATCACCTGCTTGCGTGAGCGTTTGACACGGCAGCATACGAACCTGCGATACGTGACTCTGGAGCAGCGGCGCGACACTATGCGCCAGAACCGAGGAGAATGTAAAGTAGTTTTTTCCAAAGCCGCGAGGAGAACGCACTGCTGATCCTTTCAAAAAATAGACAAAGTTCCGGCATTATAGCAAAGTTTGATTACTGTTTGTCCCATCCGACCATGCCCCATTTCTGAAGATCTGCCTGCAACGTTGCCATATCACGATCATGCTCATGACAGGCATAACAGGCATTCGTCTGTAAAGGCAGATGATACTGAAGTGTTTCATCAGGCGTCGTAAAACCAAACAGATGACTCCGAACGCTCAAAGGAGACGCTCCGGTATGACGACCGGTCTTAGGCATATGGCACTCCACACAAAGCGAACCCTTAGAATCGACTTTATGGTGAGTATGTTCCTCTAGCGAGCCTTGATGCGGTCCAATAATAGAGCCGAAACTGTGGCATTTCATACAAAGGGCATTACCGCTATTGTTTTGCGCCGTCGGTGCCAGCGTATGCGGGTTGTGGCAATTAATACATGTAATACCGTGGCGTCCTTTAATAGAGTGAACAAACTCATTGCCCTGGGTGCGGTTCTTCTTGGCAGCCCCATTGGCATAAAACTCTTTTGTCTCGTGTCCCAGAGTAAAAGGCGCAATCATCTTGTACCGGCTCAATGCCTTGCCCGCTTCATACCCAAAGGGATAATCGCGTGCATCTTCATACAGACTGCTGATGTTATGATCTTCCATACGCTTGTCCCGATTGCGCATATGACACTGCAGGCAGACCTCATTTTGACGTACCGGATCACTGGTGGAAGCCCGATAGACAAGAGAATCCGGATTTTTAATATGCTCCGATGCCGGTCCATGACACGACTCACATCCAATACCGATATCAACACGTTTTTCTCTGGACATAAAGCCGGTAAAGTGACATCCGTCACAAGCGCGAGACGTCGGCAGTTTGGCATTATTGTGCGGATAGGCATCGCGATACCAATACTTCCAGGGCTTAAACGGCTGCCACCGTTGCGTCTGCACATTCCATTGGTAATTTCCCAATACATAATCTTCACTGCCGTTACGATCGTGACGCAGCATGTAACGCTGCTTGAATTTGCCTCCTACCGTATAGACAATATCTTCACGGGAAAAATCGGCATCATGCGGCAACAGTAAAAAATCTGCTACAATGGCGGACGGCTCTTTGTTGGGATCTTGAATCATCTTTGGATGGCGTGAATGCGACCACGCCTCGTAATTGTCTTCATGGCATTTATGACACTTCGATGCTCCGACAAAATCGGCATTTTTCTGCTCCATCGTCTGAAGATCAACACTCATACCAATATGCTTTTGTGTCAGCTGGAAATAGTAAGGGTAGATTTTTGCAAGATTTACATACGCAAAATAGGCAACCCCGACACTCAAGACAAGCAACACATATATTCCAAACTTTTTAATAATCAACCCCTGATTCTCTGCTTAATATTAAAATAATAACATAATGTGACTGTTTCATAAAACTCTTTTTTTGGGCAAGTCGTCTTAAAGCTGTAATACTCTACAATGACGCCCATGTTACTCTATATGCACATCCCTTTTTGTGACTCCAAATGTCACTACTGCAGTTTTAACTCGTATGTTGATAAATTTCATCTCAAACAGCGCTACATGCGGGCATTGCATATCCAGCTTCAAGAAGATTTACAGCGGTTTCAGGTGATGCCGCACTCGATTACCAGCCTCTTTATTGGTGGCGGTACCCCCTCAACCATCACACCGGAACTGTATGAACCTCTGTTTAAAACACTTCATCCATATCTGTGTACCGATGCCGAAATGACTGTTGAGGTCAATCCCAACAGCGCTACACACTCATGGCTGCAGGGCATGCATCATCTTGGCATCAATCGCATGAGCTTTGGAGTCCAAAGTTTTCACAATGAAAAACTCAGGCATCTGGGACGTTCTCATAATCGGGATGACGCCATTGGCGCCATCACTGCCGCCTCCGAACTGGGCGTTGAGCATATCTCGCTCGATCTTATCTACGCTACGGCTTTTGATACCCCTACACTGATTAACGAAGATCTAAAACAGGCATTTGCTCTTCCTATTGATCATTTAAGTGCCTATGCTCTTACCATTGAAGAGGGTACGGTGTTCCAGCATCAACCTGACGTTGCCATAGAACATCTGGAGCAGACACGAGCGCTCTTTGCAACCATTGAGCAGTACGGGTTCACCCAATATGAGATCTCCAATTTCGGTACCTATACCTCACGACACAATCTGGGATACTGGCAACACCGACCCTACCTTGGCATTGGTGCGGGAGCCGTAGGCAGCATCAATCATCAACGCTATTATCCCCATCGTGATATTGAAGCGTATCTTGAAGCACCCTGCTTCACTACCCTTGAGACCCTTCACAGCAGTGACATAAAGCGTGAACAGCTCTTTTTAGGTCTGCGTAGCATCGTCGGTATTGCGAACCATCTGCTCAAAGCCACAGAACAGCAGCGCGCCCGGGTGTTGGTCGATGACAAAAAACTCACCTTCAAACAGGGCGTTTTTTATAACAACGACTACCTTCTTAGCGATGAAATTGCTCTGTTTATAGAAGATTAAATATTACTTTGGCTAAAATCCCTTCACGATAATTTACATGTAAAAAGATTGACTGATGTTTGGAATGGGATTTACCGAAATAGTGATTATTGCCATCATTGCCATCTTGTTTTTGGGGCCGGATAAACTGCCCGAAGCAATGGTTGAGATTGCCAAGTTTTTTAGAAACATGAAAAGGACGGTCAGCTCGGCTAAAGCGTCTTTGGAGCATGAACTCAATGTCGCCGATATTAGAGAAGAAGCACTGAACTACAAAAAAGAGCTTACCAAAGCCAGTGACGAACTCAACAAAATGGCAGATCTGGGGAATTTACATGACGAGATCCATGAGGTTTCCGGTGAGATCAGCGATGCCGTCTCTTCTAAAAACAGCGAGAAAAAAGCACCGCCAAAACCTGAAGTTGTCACCTTTAAAAAGACCCCTGCGCCGTCAACGAAAGAGGATCGGTAATGTTTGAAGATTTACGGCCTCATCTCGTTGAACTGAGAAAGCGTCTTGGCATCTCTGTCGGTGCTATTGTTGTCATGTTCTTTGTTGCCTTTTTCTTTCATGAACCCCTGCTGGAGTGGATTATTGAGCCACTCAATATTGCACTTGAAGAGGTCGGGAAAAAGTCTGTTCATGCCGCAGAGGGCATGGTGACAACCAATCAGGTCGGCGGTGCCTTTTTTGTGGCAATCAAAGTCGCGTTTTTTACAGGAATTTTAGCGGCACTGCCTATTATACTGGCGCAATTTTGGCTCTTTATTGCTCCGGGGCTTTATGCCAATGAGAAAAAAATGCTCATCCCTTTTATTGTCGGTGGCACCCTGATGTTTGGTGTGGGCGTTGCCTTTGCCTACTACGTGGTCACTCCTTTTGGCTTTGATTTTCTCATTACTTTTGGTAGTTTTAAGTTTACACCGCTGATTAATATTGAAGATTATGTCGGCTTTTTTACCAAAATTATGTTTGGTTTCGGTATTGCTTTTGAGCTGCCCGTTTTTGCCTATTTTTTAGCACTGCTCGGGCTGGTCGATGACCGCCAGATGAGTGGGTTTTTTAAATATGCCATTGTCATTATTTTTATTGTTGCCGCCCTGCTGACCCCTCCGGATATTTTGACCCAACTACTGATGGCAGGCCCCCTTGTTATTCTTTATGGTCTCTCGATTCTGATCGTCAAGGCAGTCAATCCGGCTCCAAAAGAGGATAATGAAAACGAGTCCGCGACCGGTGCTTAATCCGCTACATACGGCGAGTTACCACTATCATCTCCCTGCCGAGCTGATTGCCACACACCCCGTTGAACCACGGGATCGGGCACGGCTTTTAATCTATGAGAAGCAGACGCAGCGCATCTCACATGCTCATTTTTATGATATTGAATCATGGGTACCTGCGGATATGGCACTCATTTTTAATGACACCAAAGTCATCAAAGCACGACTCTTCGGTACCAAAAAAAGCGGTGGTCGCATTGAACTGCTCATCAATCGCCCTGTCGATGCCTATACGATCAATGTCTATATTAAAGGACGTGTACGCGAGGGAATGGCACTCTGTTTTGAGCATCAGCTTGTAGCAACCGTCACCGCACTCCATGAAGACGGCAGTCGCAATGTTACTTTTACATGTAATTTACAACCTTTGCGTTTTGAGGCGCTGCTGCCGATACTTGAAACTATCGGACATATTCCTCTGCCGCCCTATTTGCATCGTGACGATGAAGCGGTCGATGAAACCGATTATCAAAGTGTTTTTGCCTGCCATGAGGGTGCCGTTGCCGCGCCGACGGCATCACTGCATTTTAGCAATGCGCTTTTTCAGAAAGTTTGCCAACGGCATCCCCATGCCTTTGTGACCCTGCATGTCGGTGCCGGTACCTTTAAACCGGTGGAACATAAGATCATTACCGAACACCCGATGCATTCAGAATATTTCAATATTTCTGCTGAGGCGCAACGCCTCCTGCAAAGCAATGCCGATATTATGTGTATCGGTACTACCTCCACACGTACCGTGGAGTATTATGCCCGAACCCGACAAACGCAGGGCGAGGCCAATCTTTTTTTACACCCCGACAACCCGCCCATACGCACCAAGGCACTGCTGACCAATTTTCATCTGCCCAAATCAACGCTGCTGATGCTTGTTGCCTCGTTCATAGGTCTAAAAGAGACCTTGCGCGTCTATGACGAAGCTATCAATCGAAAGTATCGCTTTTTCAGCTATGGCGATGCGATGCTTATTGTTTAGTATTCGACGCACAAAGCGTTGCGACAATATTCGTCGAAAATCCAATGACAACATCATTCCATGTCTTGCCTTCATGCAGGTCATAGCACGCTTTGTTAATAGCACTCAATGCTTTGTTGGCACTAAAATCAAACAGATCAATCACACCTTCTGCCTGTAAGACTCCCTTCTCATAGTGAAAGGCCATTGGTACCGTTTGATGCATACCGTTCATGGTCACTTCTGTCATAAAAGTACCGGTTTTGGCTTTGCCTTTTTCGTGTTTGTTCGACGTCATACTAACAATTTTTGCTGTTATGGTATTGCCACTCATCTGCGTAAAGAAGTATTTGACCAATGTGGCATCACGCTCGGCATGATTGGTATTGACACTTGCCGTATCAATCACCACAGATGAACCGACAAATATCTCATGAAAATTGGCACCGCTTGCCGCGGTCGGCGTAAACGCCACCTTGTCAAAAGTTCCTGAAACCTTGGCTTTTGCCGCAGTTTTATATGCGCCCCATGTGACCTTAAGCGGGCCTTCTTGCTGAAGCGTACAGCCGTGCTTAAGTGCACTTGACTCCACGGCATACACTCCTGCCATCGTAACCATCAGTGCGAAAATTATCTTGAACATTGTCATTCCTTATGCTGTTGTAGTGCAAAAGTATAGCAAAGGAAACTGCAATTTTATTTAAATGCCCTCAGTAAAAAAACAGGGTAGTCATGCTGCTCTTTTTCGATCACATCGACCATCTCAAATGTCACCGTCTTAAAGCCGACAGAACCGATCAGTCTCGAGAGCTCATGGACATCAAATCCAAAATGGTGCACCCCCTCATTGTTGCCCACCCCGTGAAAGGAACCGTCTTCGCTTGCCAAATCTGCCAATGCCATAAATCCTCCCGGTACCATGGCGGCATATAGATGTTTAAAAAGTTGCTCAAGGTGTTCAATATGGTGCAGGGTCATGGAGCTTATAACACCATCAAAAGAGCCCTCCAGAGGCTCTTTTGAAATGTCTTTTAAAGATGTTCTCAGCAGATCTGAAGATTGCTTTTTTTCACGGAGTTTCTCCAACATCGCTTCGGACGTATCAACCGCAAGAACACTGTGTACATGAGGTAAAATTTTATATGTCAACAGCCCTGTCCCCGCTCCCAAATCGACCAGATCCATATTAGCGCGCAGCGGTATGCTCTCTCGAATACCCTCATAGATACGTTGTGCCAGTTTTTGGCGTCGCGAGGAAGCATCCCACTCAGATGCTTTGGTACGAAATCGTTCACTCATAATGCCGGAAGTCCCCGGGCTTTCCACTCACGCATACCTCCGTCAATATTGTAAACCTTAAACCCATGATCTGCCAATATTCGTGATGCACTGACACTACGATTGCCGCTGCGGCAATAGACTAGAATTGTTTTATCTTTGGGCAGGGTCGCTATATTTTGCTCCAGTACCCCTAGCGGAATGAGCTTCGATTTGGCTATTCTGCCATCGTTAAGATACTCATTTTGTGAACGCACATCCAATAAAAATACCTCATCGGGATGCTGCTGCAACAATTCATACGCTTGATTTACATGTAATGTCTCAAAATTTGTAAAAATATAACCTTTGTGGTAGAGAAAAAAAAGTATTACTACCACAAGAAGCACCAAAGAGAGAGAATCTAACAGTCGTTTTTTCATAAAAATCCTTGCCTATTTAAATAATAAAGTACTCCGACAATCGCCAGAACCGCCGTCACCGCAGCGACAATTTTAACCATACTGTAAGGACGTTCGCCGCTAATGGCTCCATTTCTGCCGTTAATGACATAACGGTAAAGTTTGTTGTTAAATGTAAATGCCGACGCATACACGGGCAGTAAAATATGTTTAAATGTTATATCCGAATATCTGGTTTGCAATGTCGTAATCTCCTGACGGTCTCCACCGATTTGACGCTTGATTGCCGCACGAATCCGATACTCCATGGTCGCTTTGGCACGTTCAAAACCACGCTCCAGATTTATAGTATACACCTCGCTCTCATAACCGCTTAGAAATGCTTCATCATAATTCACAAGATGTTCCAGATCCCACTCCAGCAGTGCATAGTGCAATGATTCACTTGCCATGACCAATACGTCATCAAATGGTGTGTCGATGTTACCGCTAACAGGCGTCCAACGAACTCTTTCTATCCGGCGAGAACGCATCTGTGAGCGTCCGTTGACATACACCTGATACTGCTGTGTTTTATAATAAACCTTGCCCCGCCGTCCGCTGTAGCGGCTAAAGGTGTCGGCATCATAAGTCCAATAAGGAATAAACACCCCTTTTAACGTACTGTCTTCAGCACCGTAGTGTTGCAGTTTATTTGGAGCAAACCAGTGACTTTTCAGCCATGTTTTAAAAATATGTCGCGCCTCATCTTTACTGACTTTAAACGGCAGCAGTGCCTGCGGCTGTATTGGACGGTAGCGAGCCACCTCATTGATCACGGCACTGCCGCAAAACGGACACTCTGAAGCATAAATGTTCTCATGAAGCTCAAAGGTTGCCGCACATGTCGGACACTTCATACTGCTAATAGCGCTGGGCTGCTGCGGAAGATTTTCCAGTGTACGTAGTGCCGTATTGTAATCGTTTTCCACAACCTGCGTAAAGGCACGCTCTACATGATTGACATGAGTACAGTACGGACACCGAAGCTCCCCTGTCGCCACGGAAAATGTCAGTTTCGCACCGCACTGCTCACATGGAAAAACATACTTTTTATTCATAAGCTCATTTAACTTGGAATGGGCGGCGGTGTTGTATTGAACAGTGCTGCCAGCCCATCAATAGACTGGGCACGTTCCCAACCATCCATCCCCTCACGCCATGCCAATGTATCTTCTGTCACAGAACCTTCAAAAATAACCGTTTTAATCTGTTCAAGCGTTAAAGGTCCCTGGGCACGATTATCAATAACCAGATAGTAGGTTTGTGCTTTGGGAAGAGGCGGCGGAGTGAGGCTTGCCGTATTATGCACATTCAGGTTGGCTGCCATCTGCTGTGCCATGGCAAGCCCCATACCCATACTCATGGCTTCAGCCGCTGCCGATGAACCGCCCTCACCAGAACGGCTGCCACTAAAAGCTTCCGCAGCACTGTAGCGCAAATAATCATCCAGATTTCCTGCAAGTCCCATACTCGTACGTTTATCGAGCGCTGCTTCAACATTCGGCGGAAGGGAGATATTTTCAATCAGCAGTTTGGTTAGCTTTAAACCGTAGGCTCCAAATTCCGGAGCAATTTTTTCCTCTATGAATTGGCTCATCTGCTCATAATTGGCGGCCAGATCCAAAATAGGAATATTTGCCTGTCCGACAATGGTGGCAAAACGTGAGACAATCAGGTTTCGCAGCTGATCACTCACTTCATCTACAGTAAAATACCCGTCCGTTCCGACAATCTCTTTAAGAAATACAACCGGATCATCAATGCGAATGGCATACGTACCAAACGAACGAATCCGTACCGGACCAAACTCTTTATCACGTAGCATCAAGGGGTTCTTGGTGCCCCACTTCAGATCAATAAAATGGTGTAAATTAAAAAAGTATACCTCAGCTTTAAACGGACTTTTAAATGCATGATCCCAGTGTTGCAAAGTTGTTAAAATGGGTAGATTCTGCGTCTCCAACGCATAAATACCCGGCGTAAAAACATCGGCAACTTCGCCTTCATTGACAAAAACCGCCACTTGTGTCTCACGAACCGTTAGCTTTGCTCCGTACTTTATTTCATTGCCGTAACGCTCAAAACGGTAAACCATCGTGTCACTGCTGCTATCGGTCCACTCAATAACATCAATAAACTCTCCTATGAGTTTGTCGAAAAACCCCATCATTACGCTTCCTTGTCTGCCGTAACATGCTCTTTAAGACGCGCTTGTGTTGCTAAAAGTGAGGTCTTTAACTCTTCTTCCAACACTTCGAGTTCTGCTTCTGCTTTTTGACGGGCCTTTTTACCTTCATTGGCAATACTCAGACCGTCTTCAATGGTTTCTATCAACAGTTTATTGGCCAGTTTGACACTCTCAATATCAAAAATACCCCGTTCTGCCAACTCCCGTGTCTGACGATTTGCCTCTTTAAGATTTTTGGCATTGGCTTCTAGCAGTTCGTTGGTCAGATCCATCGCATCTTTTAATACGGTGCCCGCCTTTTGGTTACGATAAATGGTAATGGTTTGTGCTAGTTGATTTTTCCACAGCGGCACCGTATTGATGAGCGTTGAGTTGATCTTATTGATGAGTGTTTTGTCATTGTCTTGCACCATACGAATTGATGGCAGCGATTGTAATGCCACCTGACGCGTCAACATCAAATCATGAATACGACGCTCAAAATCATCACGGGAAGCGCGCAGGTCTTTCAGCTCCTGAGCCTCAAGCATATTTTCACTCTCACCGGCCTTGCTCTCAAGAAGCGGAATCTCCTTCTCATCAAGCAGTTGCAGTTTTTTTTGTCCGGCGACAATGTAATTTTCAAGCTCGTGAACATAATTGAGATTGGCATCGTAAAGACGGTCCAAAGACTCAATGTCGTTTAGCAGTGTTCCTTTTTGGCGTTCAAGCTCATCAGTAATACTCTCAATCTGCTCTTTGGTGTCCTCATACTTATTTAAAAAGAGTACCAGCGGCTTGGCTTTACCAAACAGTCTGTCAAAAAAACCCAACTCTTTATTGGGGTCAAGCTCACCGACATCAAAGCCTTTAATGGCGGCAATCATATGCGAAAGCGGTTCGCCCGCAGCACCCAGATCTTTGCCTTTCACACCCTCAAGCATCGCCGAAGATACCGTAGTCACCTCCTCTTGTGCCGTAGCACCAAAGTGCATAATAGACGTGGTACTGCTTAAGTCTATGGACTCTACCAGCGCTTCGACCGCCTGCTCATCTTTTACTACAATGTTACTGTTATTCACTTCCATCACTACTCCTCACTTTCCAATCGTTTTTTCATTACCGAGAGCTTCACATCCAGACCAAGCATGTCGTCATCCAAAAGTCGCTCATACTGTCTGTCGAGTTTATCAATACTGCTGTCAATGGTGTCCAAAAAAGCCTCACGCATCTCATCGGAACGCCCCCGTTGTTCAAGACGAACGAACGCTTCGCTCATCTGACGCAACTCGGTCAAATAGCTCACCAGATATTTCCGTGCCCGATCATAATCATCGGGCTCGTTTTCAATATGTTTGACGATCTTCTCAAACGCCTCCGCCATCTGTAACATTGAGTTCCGAATGAGTGTGGAACCAGAGCGTTCCGCACTTTTTTTAATCACACTAATATCATCATCGGCTTGTACCAAAAGTTTCATAATGCGCTCGGCAGAGCGGGAATTCTCATAGCCTTCAATCTTGTCATGACGCGGATCGGGTCCATAATACAGGTACCAGCCCAACATCACAGAACCGCCAAGCATTAACGATGACAATAACGGATACCCGCCCAGAAGTGCCGAGAGTGTCGAAACTCCTGCCAGCAATGACCCTGCAATCGTCTTTAACGGATATCTGGGAGCTTTGGCATGCGTCGCATTCTTGTAAATTGTCTCCAGAGCAATACCGCGCCGCAATAAAACAAACGATGCTACAAACACGGCAAAAATGCCCAATGCGACGACAAAATAAAAACTCTCTCCCCGTCCGAGTGCCTTAATGGCAAAGGAAAGGTAGTTAACACCTATGAGTAGAAAAAGCACGCCTTTAACCATGGGCGTGTACTGCTGAATCTTACTCTGATTTTGATGAGGCTCATAGCGCGATGCACTACGAAACTCTTTGTTAAAAGACATTCGTTACTCCCTCACACGCCGTAATAAGCAAAGCACTGTAAAGCAACAAAAATCCGACACTGATACGAATCCACTTTGGCATTGGTATTTCCTCATTTTCTCAATGTCTAATAATTATACCTTAATTTTATGCAACATAAACATTTCCGTTTTCAATGCGAATCCGTCCTTCCAGCTCGTACTCAAAAATTCGCTCACCGTAACGTGCTAGCGCCTCTTCGTAACGGACTCCCCGAGTGCAATACTCCAGAAGCTCATCCGATGGGCAGGTGGATTTCGTACTGCCAAAACCTGCTGTAAACGCTTCGACATCGTAAATTGCCTCGGCGCTGCCCTGACGCAGCAGTTGCTGCGTTCCTTCACTCTCGCCCAGACGGTGCGGCAGTACATAGATGGGTTTTCCCATGGCTTGCGCATAGGCCACACTGCGCATCGTACCGCTATTGGCATCGGCTTGAGTCACAATGAGAACATCGCCCAATGCCACGACTAGCTCATTGCGCACAACAAAACTCCATCTGGTTGCTTTAAAACCTTCGTCAAACTGGCTCAAGACCAATCCTTCAGAAGCAATATTTTCAATTAAATGCCGATTGACTTTGGGGTAGACAATATCGAGACCGTTTGCCATCACGGCAATGGTATGGTTGCAGCCGGCGCCTTTATGTGCCAAAGCGTCAACGCCCATGGCTGCTCCACTGACAATGCAGACACCCCGCATTGCGAGCTTTGAGGCCAATGCATAAGTTATCTCTTTGGTATATTGACTGGGGCGACGTGTCCCGACAATTGATATTTTGGGTCGTTTTAGCAATGCCCTGTTCCCTTCATAATACAGTACCGAAGGCGCTGTTTTCATATGCTGTAATTCCGGAAAGGTCTCATTAAGACGTGTCATAGGCGGTCTCCTTTGTAAAACGATACTTTAAAAGATGACCTTTGTACCCATTTTATGACAATATGCTATATTAGTGTATCAATGCGTACCAGCTGTACCTGGTCAAGAAGCTCTTTTGACTCCCTAAGCGCCTGTAAGGTTTCGCGTCGCGGATGACCGATAGCAATGGCACTGCCATGTTGTTTTGCCTTTTTCACTGCTAAAGCAATCTGTTTTTTGATATAGCTGACATTGCTCTCATGGTCTAAAAAGACATCTCGCGCTATATACGGTGATCCGTAACTCTGCATGACTTTGGGAATTTTCGTCTCGGCGGTGGTGCGACTGTCAATAAACCGTATGTTATTTTTCCTGAGCGTAAAAATGAGCCGGTTCACCGCGCCCTCGTCTGCGGTGAATTTACTGCCGGTATGGTTGTTCATGTATGCCACTCTGGGAAAGAGTTTTTTGATGTTCTCGATACGTGAGGCAATCTCTTTTTGCGTATCGCTGACACGCAGAGTATAGCGCTCTTCCGAGTTAAAGTGCATGGCTTCTAAAGGAAGGTGTACCATATAGAAGGGCTCTTTTCGTGCCAGTTTAGCCGAATTGGGATGTCGCTCACTCGGAGGTAAAAATGACATGGTTATGGGAATTTTCAGTGCTTTAATGGCTCGAACATCACGAGAAAATGAGACATCATCAATAATAATGGCAAGCTTGGGACGTGCACTTGAATGCACCACATCACGTTTCGGTGCCTTCGGCGGCTCGACAACATGCTTTTTACCATCGGCATACTCATGTGCGGCGGTTTTGGGCTTGTAGATGCTGCCGTTCTCTTTTAAAACGGTTCGGAGTTTTTGCTGCAGAACCCATTCGCTCTGATGCTTTTTTGCATTGGCCTGCAATATTTTAATACGCTCTTGCAAGCTCTGTATTTCATGACGTGTTTTTTGCTGTTGCAGCGTACGACCTTCTTCGTAACCATAGTAGTATCCCATGCCGACCAACAATATGACGGCAATCAATGCCACAGCAACCCAGGAGAGAATAAAGAGAAATGAAGAGCGTTTCAGCGGCGTTCTCTTTTTATATTTGCGTTTTGCCAACGAGGAATTCCTAAACAGTTTGGTTGCGAAATTTTAGTGCAATAGAAGTTAATATTTCATTAGTCTTGCTATCTGTCATTCATTTACATGTAAATTGTTCATGATTTGGTGTAAAATACCAGATGATTCCGATTCAAAAGGGTTTTTCATGTACCTGACACAAGAACAAGTAACACAATTTTTCCGTGACGGCTACATTATACTGCGAAAGGTACTCTCTTCTGAGGAGACCGAGGCACTGCGTCATGCGGCGCTGCGTCATGTCACCGCAGCAGAAGCACCCGTTGAAACCGAAGAAGAGTACCATAACTTGCACGGCGACACCTCTACACTGCGCCGCCTGCGTCAGGTGTACCACAGAGACCCGCTCTTTGCCCGGTGGATGACCCGGCACAGCATGCGACCCATCCTCAAACAACTCCTGAACGATACGCCCGTTTTGACCTTGGCACATCATAACTCCATTATGACCAAATTTCCATCAACAATTTCATCAACCTGCTGGCATCAGGATCGACGCTACTGGCATTTTAAGAATGACAATTTACTCAGCGTCTGGCTGAGCCTGGGAGAAGAGTACCTGGACAATGGTCTTTTGGAATTTATTCCCGGGAGTCATAAAATGCAGTTTTCTGCCGAGCAGTTCACCCCCAACCAATGTTTTCGAACCGACCTGCAATGCAATCAGGAAGTTCTGGCACGACGCGTTCACTCCAATCTGCATGCCGGCGATATTGTCCTGTTTCATTGCCAAACCCTTCACAGTGCTCACGCCAACGCCACACAAGAGACCAAAATATCGTTTGTTTATACGGTTCGAGGTCAGAAGAACGTACCTGTTGAAGGAACACGTTCGGCATCAAAAGAGATTATATTGGATGATGTTGAAGCATAACTAGGTATTATTGTATCTGTTGGACATTGCGGTACATCCACTGCTAGAAAATTGCACTTATGTTTAGCGTTGGCATTTTATTATCTTGCTGCTATTTGTTTCATCCTGTTTTTTTCACCTCTATATCTAAGCCTACAAAGCTTTTATCATTGGTGACAATAAAATCTGCATTAATTTTTTTTGCACAAACATACTGCAAAGTATCTTCATAATCTTTACAGGCATTATGGGCAT
>QNZR01000069.1 GCA_003978475.1 Sulfurimonas sp. | reverse complement strand
ATAATAATTTATTAAAAATTAATACTAACTTAAACAGCGTCTTTTTACACGTTAATATCATAAGAAGCCTTTTTTTAGATAGAATATAGAGTATAAAAAACGAGGGAGCCGATTATGTCTGTATGGAAATGGGTTGTGCTGTGTTTTGTAGTACTCTACGGCGTGATGGGTTTTATTGGCGTACCCTATCTTATTCTTAACAAGACTCCCCAAATCGTTACCGAGCAGACCGGTGGCGCTCTTTACATCGGTGATGCCGCGTTTAACCCGTTCTCATTTGAGCTCACTGTGAATGATATCTATTTTACACCACCGGACAACACCCCGTTTATTAGCCTTAAAGCATTTACATTAAATTACGATCTTTATGCTTTGCTAACGGGAAAATTGCAGTTGAGTACCATTGCGCTCGTTCGCCCTAATGTCCATCTTGTCAAAACGGCGGAGGGCACTTTCAATTTTTCATGGTTACAGGAGCTCGGCAACCATAAAGAAGCGGCACCAAAGTCTGAGGGAGCATCAGAATTACCGCCAATAAAAATTCAAAAATTTGTTATTAGCGACGGGCGCATTCACTATACGGACGCAAGCAAACCGCGCCCGTTTGAGGTGAGTATCGCACCGCTGGAGTTTCAGCTTAGAGATATTGATACCACCAACAACGGCAATGCACGTGATCGCATCCGTTTGAGTGCCCGTTTTGATGACGGCGGCAGTTTTAATCTGAACAGTCGCATTCTTTCGATTGAGCCGTTTGCGCTGGAGGGAACGGTCGATTACGAGGCAGGAAAACTCTTTACCGGATGGCGCTATCTGCAAGAGCAGCTAAAGCTCGAGGTGGCTGACGGCAAATTAAACATGCATGCGCGATTTCATATTGACACTGCCAATTTGGAAGCGATGCGCATTGATAATCTGCAGCTGGCGTTGAATAAACTGCGTATCATTCCTAAAGATGCTGTGCGGCATCATGACATTTTAAGCATTAAAAGCCTGCGTCTGAATGACGGGTTTATTGAGCCGATGCGCCAAAAAATACGTCTGGATACGTTACGTATTGACGATGTCGGTATTGCCGCAGTGCGACGTCAAAACGGCAGGGTTGACTGGCAGGAGTATGTGACTCAGGCAGGAACCAGCAGGCAAGAACATGACACCAACCGTAGTGCACCAGATAGCGAGTCGCCACCGTGGGATCTTTTGTTAAATCATTTTGTACTCAACAATTTACATGTAAATTTTGAAGACCGCGCCGTTACACCGAAGACAACGTTTCAGGTTAACCGGTTTGATTTTAAAGCAGACCATATCAGCTCGCTGCCGCAAACCTCGTTGCACTATGCGATGGAGATGCAGCTCAACAAAACGATGAACTGTCGCTCTGAGGGCGAGCTGGCACACAGTAAGCTCAATGCCAGAGGAGACTTCGGCTGTGAGGGTGTTGATGTGACCTGGTTTAACCCCTATATTGACCAGGCGGCTTCAGCGGCATTGCAACGTTATGATCTGTATGTCGGTTCGGGTGTGAGCCATTTCCATCTGAACTATAGTGCTCAAGAAGATGCGACAATAGCGTTTGATATTAACAATACGACGCTAAGTCTGGAGCAGTTCGCACTCAAGCAAAAACTTAAAAATACGACACTCTTCTCCATGAAAACAATGCACTTTGAAGGCATCAGCGCCAATACTGCAACACAAGAGGCTCACATTAAGAGTCTTGGCATTAAAAAACCCTATCTGTATGCATCGCTTGATCGTAACGGGGTGCTTAACTGGAATCACGTAGTGGTACCGAAAAAGTCGAGTGCTTCCAAGGCAAAACAGGCACCTGCAACCGATGCGGCACCGTGGCACCTGCTGCTTAAGGAATTTACGCTTCAAAACGGCAATGTTCACTTTAAAGACCATACCCTTGCTAAAGCGCATAGCACGAAACTTAATGCCCTTGATGTTGCTCTTAGCAACGTGGACTCTGCGGCGAAAACATCGTTACGGTATCGTGCTTCCACGCGTCTTAACCGTCATGGCCGCATCTCGGCACGAGGGACACTGCAACATACACCGTTGTTGCAACAAGGTACTTTGAATCTTCGTAACGTGCATTTGGAAGATTTTAGTCCCTATGTGGCGAAAGATCATCATATAGCACTCAAAAGAGGGCTGTTAAACCTCAAAAGTTCTCTGAAGTATGCCCCATCCCAAACGCGTGCCGATGCGCAGATAAAAGGTGCTTTGAGCATCACAGACTTTGTGCTTGAAGAGAGTCGTAATAACACGGTGTTGTTGGCATGGGATGCTATTGATGTGGCTCCGTTGTCTTTCGAGTACAATCCCAATAAGCTTTTTGTGAAAGAAATTGATATCAACGGACTGTATGCCAATGCTATTATAGATGCCAACGGTACCATGAACTTTGCACAGCTCAGCCGGCATCCACAAGCAGCAACCGTGTCTAAAGCAGACGAGACGTCTAAAGAATCCGAGTCGCCTTTTGCCGTACAGATTGTTAAAATTATGCTTCATAACAGCAGTGCCAACTTTGAAGACAACTCCTTACCTCTTCGGTTCAAAGCTTATATTCATGACTTTAAAGGCGATATTTACGGTATCTCTTCCAATCAGCAGGAGATCAGCTCGCTAGAGCTTAACGGAGTGGTCAATCAGTACGGCTCAGCAAAACTCAAAGGGAGTTTCAATGCCGCAGCCATTGAAAAATTTACCGACCTTAATCTGGTATTTCGAAATATTGATCTGGTGAACATGAGTCCGTACTCGGGTAAATTTATTGGTCAGCGTATTGCCAATGGCAAACTTTTTTTAGATCTGAATTACGACATTGTCGATTCTCAAATGGTTGGAGAGAACAGCATTATTGTGAAAAAACTGGAACTTGGCGAAGATGTTGAGAGCAAAGATGCCATCAATCTGCCGCTGGGACTTGCTATTGCACTGCTGGAAGACTCTGATGGCATTATTGATCTGGAGCTGCCTGTCAGCGGCGATATGAACAATCCGGAGTTTTCTTACGGGCATATCATTTTTCAGGCGTTTATCAATCTCATTACCAAAGCCGTTACGGCACCATTTTCATTTTTGGGTTCCATGCTGGGTATTGATGGTGAGGCGTTAGCACGGGTGGAGTTTGAACCCGGAAGCAGTATGATTTTGCCGCCGGAACAGGAGAAGCTGGACAAGCTTGCCAAAGCTCTGATCAAACGCCCCAAGCTCAAACTGGCACTGCACGGAACTTTTAGTGAAATCTACGATGCCAAAGCCCTTAAAGAGGCAAAATTGCTGGCACGAGCCGTAGCGCTTGCTAAAGAAGAGGGCGATCTGTTTGAGGGTGATGTTCGCCAGGAAACGCTGGAGACACTCTATGAAGAGCTTATTGGCGAGGATGCACTGGAGACACTCGAAGAGAGGCTTGAGGCGCAATACAAAGAGAATGTCGATGCCTTGGCGAAAGCGTATGATGCACAGATGATTAACGACTTAAGCAATGTCCAAAATGTCAGTGCGGCGGAGCTCAATGCCTTGGCGCAGGAGCGTGCCGATGTGATTAAAAACTATCTGGTGCAGAGTAAAAATATTCAGAGCGAACGTGTGGAAATAGCGGCAACAGGTGCCGATGACAGCAGTGAAGGAAAGTGGATACAAACCAAAATGGATTTGGTGGTCGAATAGTATCAGCGCCGCCGGAAGCTCAAGGCCTCGAGCAGATGCGCTTTTTCGATATGTTCTGAGTGGTTTAGATCGGCAATGGTGCGGGCGACCTTCTGTACTTTTTTGATGCTTCGAAAAGAGAGCGCAAAATTTTTTGTAGCTTTTTCAAGAATATCCTGAGCCGCAGCGCTTAGGGTGCAAAATTGCTCAATCTCCCTATCGTTCAGCCGCCCGTTAAGTCGCTCCTGCCCCCGCTCTTTTTGAATGCGGAATGCTTCTATAACATTGAGATGTAAATCTTTTGAACAGCAGGAGACCGTGTCACCGACATGAACCGGCTGCATCTGAACATAGAGGTCAATGCGGTCTAAAAAAGGTTCTGAGAGGCGATTTTTGTAGCGCTGTATCTCAAGGTCACTGCAACGACATGCTTTTTCATGAGAGAGCAGATTCCCGCACGGGCAGGGGTTCATGGCGGCAATAAAAAGAAAATCGGTAGTATACTCGACTTTAGAGTTGACGCGGGCAATGCGAATTTTTCCATCTTCAAGCGGCTCTCGGAGTGCTTCGAGGGCACTTTTACTGAAGTGCGGCAGTTCATCAAAAAAGAGTATGCCCTTGTTGCTCAAGCCGATCTCTCCAATCTGTGCTTTGTGGGAGCCGCCGCCAAAAATACTGGCGTTGGTTGCGCTGTGATGCGGTGCACGAAAATTTCGCAGGGGTGCAAATGTCGGCTCTTTGCCGTCGAGTACCTGAAGTTTGGCGGTCTCTAAAATGTCACTGTTGTGAAGCGGCGGCATAATATAGCGCAGCCGTTTGGCAATCATGGATTTTCCACAGCCCGGGCTGCCTTCAAGAAGCAGGTTGTGCATGCCCGCAGCGGCAATAAGTGCGGCGCGTTTGGCAACGTCCTGCCCCTTAACGTCGAGAAAATCTTCCGCATAAACGTGTTCATAGAAATATGTCGCCGAATTGATGCGAAGGCAGGGGTAATCAGGAGTATCTTTACGAGGCGGTACCGTGGGTGTATCCGACTGCAGGATATTAACGGCTTCGTTGAGTGTATTGACGCCGACAAAAACGACCGAGGGAATGGTAGAAAGTTTGGGAATGCTCTCATTGGGTACGATAGCTTTAGCGATGCGTCCCTGATTGGCAAGTGAGAGAATCAGCGGGAAAAAGAGCGCATTCTCTTTGACACTGCCGTCAAGCCCCAGCTCACCAAAGACAAACCATTCATCAATTTGAAGCTCTTTTTGGTTGAGCGCAATGAGCAGGGCAATGGCAAGATCAAATTGACTGCCCTCTTTTTTGATGTCCGAGGGTGAGAGATTGATCGTGACGCGCTTGGGTGGAAATGAGAAGTCATTGCTCAGTAGTGCCGATTTAACCCGCTCTTTTGCCTCGTTAATGGCGGTATTGACCACCCCGACAATGCTAAAAGAGGGCAGCCCTTTGGTAAACGTAGCTTCTACACGAATCTGTGTGGCTTCGATACCTTCAAAGGTGGCGCACTGCAGCTGCTTCATGAGACCTTTTTGGCTTTTTGCGCCTTTTTGTACTCTTTTTCAAATTTTTTACGGCGGGCATAGGAGAGTTTTTCAATAAAAAGTTTGCCTAAAAGATGATCCATTTCATGCTGTATGGCAACACTGAGCAAGGCATTGGCTTCAAGCTCACAGGACTCGCCATGGCGATTTTGGTATGACAGCGTGATTGTCTCAAAGCGTTCAATATCTTCATAAAATCCCGGAACGGAGAGGCACCCTTCCTGATAGAACTGGTGCCCGCCTGCTTCGAGAATTTTAGGGTTGATAATCTCTAGCAGTGTCGCTTTGGACTGTTCGTCATTTTCATCGGGAAGATTAATGATTAAGGCGTTGATGGGGTTGGCAACCTGAATGGCAGCCAGACCAATACCGTTGGCGTGGAGCATGGCGTTGTACATATCATCTAAAAAAGAGTGCAAGGAGGCATCAAAGCGGGTGACCTCTTTGGAGCGTAGTTTTAGACGTTTGTCCGGGTAGGTAATAATTTCGAGCATGATAAAACCGCCTAGGCGTTATGGACGACATAGGGTATGCTGTCGTCCGCTCCTGAAGCTTTCATGGCATCGAGTGCATGAACAATGATCTCTTCGGGTGAGAAACTGGGCAGAACTTCGGCAACGCCAATGGCAGATTTGAGATGAACTTCCTGTTCAGCGAGAAAGAAGTTGCTGGAGTCGATTAGCTCAAAGAGTCTCTCGGCGGCTTTTTTGGCACTGTCAATATTGGTATGTTTTAGAATCATCATAAACACACCGTCGCCGTAGTGAGCCACAATATCGCTGCGCCGTGATGTTTTCATGAGTAAGCGGGCGATGGTACGGGTCACTAAAAAGAGAGATTTTTCACTGTCCATTGCCTTTTTGAGCGAGTCGGCAAGCTCGATGGACAAAAAGGAGCTCTTGTGTTTAAATTCTACTACCAGATTAATCTCCTGTTCAAGTTTTAAGAGGAGAAAGCGCTTGTTATGAATGCCGTAGCGGTTGTCAAACACTGTTTCATTCTCAACATTTTTAACAATGGTAGCCGTTTCGCCATAGAGATGCTTCATGTGTGCAATCTGTTTTTTCAAGATGGCGTTGAGTTTGTCAATGTCTTTGTCCAGTGCCGTGACGGTCAATATGGCCGATTTTTGTTCCGGGTTTTTGGTAAGTTCAGTTTTGCTGTTTTCCAGAACTTTGGTCATCAGATTCATATTTTTGTAGAGTGTTGCGGAGACCTGAAGAACGTTTTTAATGGAGGAGAAGCCCTCTTTTAAACGGCGCTCAAGCTCAATGCTTTTCTCGTCGTCATTGCTCTCTTCAAGCTCTAAAATCTCTTTGATCTGTTTGCGTAATGAAGCACTTTTTTCTTCTAAAAGACGGTCAAAATAGAGGGCAAAATTATTGGGTGTGGGCGGCAGATTGTCCTTGATGAGTGTGGCAAGTACCTCTTTGGAGAAAATTTCAAGATCACTGGTAGGATCGTCTAAGGCTGTTGTTATCATCGGGTCCGCTCTTTCATCTACTGCTTGCTCACGTTGCTTAGTCTGCTTTCTCTTTTTTGCTTAACACTTCATCAATCATGCCATATTCGACAGCCTCAGAAGCGCTCATGTAGTTATCTCTATCGGTATCTTTCTCAATTTTTTTAATACTTTGACCGGTATTTTTGGCAATAATACCGTTAAGTTCAGCCTTCATGCGGAGAATCTCTTTTGCCTGAATTTCAATGTCGGTTGCCTGCCCCTGGGCACCGCCAAGCGGCTGGTGAATCATAATGCGCGCATGCGGCAGCGCATAGCGCTTGCCCTGGGTACCCGAACAGAGCAGAAATGCCCCCATAGAAGCAGCCTGTCCGATGCAGATGGTGACAATATCGGGACGGATATAGTTCATGGTATCGAACATTGCCATGCCCGCAGTGACCACACCCCCCGGTGAATTGATGTAGAAGTAGATATCTTTTTCCGGATCTTCGGCCTCTAAAAAGAGCATTTGTGCGACAATAGAGGAGGCAACGGCATCATTCACCTCGCCGCTAAGCATAATAATGCGGTCTTTGAGCAGCCGTGAGTAGATATCGTACGAGCGCTCACCGCGTCCCGTTTTTTCTACAACGTAAGGAATGTAACTCATGGGGTTACTTCTCAATCTTTGCGTTTAAGAGTTTGCTAAGCACTTTGTCTTCTACTATTGCCATCTGAATGGCAGGAAGATAGCCGGACTCCTGATAATGTTTGTATGCAGCCTGCGGATCCTGTCCGGTTTGCATGGCCTCATAGTAGATGGTCTGCATAACCTCCTGCTCTTCGATGGCGACATCTTCTTTTTTGGCCAGAGCATCAATAATAAACGTTGCTTTTACCGAGCGTGCGGCATCGTTGCGGAGTGATTCGCGGAGCTCTTTGACCTTTTCGGCGTTTTCTTTAAGCTCGTTGAGTTCCTCTTCTTTCATTTCCGCCGCTTTTTTGTTGAGCGCCATGTCCATCTCCTGTTCAACAACAAATTCCGGAAGACTGAGCTCGGTTTTTTCTACAAGCGTCTCAAGCAGTGAGGGTTTGAGTTCGTCATTGTAGAGTTTGGAGAGCTTCTCATTTAAAATCTGCTCTTTGACTTTGGCTTGAAGCATTTCAAGATTGGCACCTTCTTCGCCCGGAAGCATTTTTTTTGCCAGTTCATCATCAATGACTACCGCTTCTTTGGTCTGGATACCGTTGAGGCGAACTTTAAACTCAGCATCTTTTCCGGCAAGTTTTTCGCCACCGTAATTTTCCGGGAAGGTGACTTTAACAATTTTTTCTTCCCCTTTTTTCATACCGACAACCTGCGCTTCAAAACCGGGAATAAACTGTCCCGAACCCAGACGTAGCGCAAAGTTTTCTGCGGTACCGCCTTCAAAGATTTCGCCTTCGATTGAGCCCTCAAAGTCAATGACAGCCGTATCGCCTTCAACCAGAGCACGATCTTCTTCTACATCAATGAGTCCTGCCTGCGCTTCGGCGAGTTCTTCAATGCGTTCATTGATCTCTTTGGTCATAATACGCGGTTTTTTAAAGTCCGGTACCAAGGCGGTATAATCACCCAGATCTACCTCAGGACGCAGTGCGACTTTGACTTCAACGGCAATGGCGGTGTCGCCTTTGTCAAATTTGGCAATTTGCGGTTCTCCAATCAGCGCATCGTTGGCAATGCCCATCTCATCAAGACCTTTGCTTAAAAGGTCGCGCAGTGCTTCTGCTTCGGCATCTTGAACTAAACGTTCTCCATACTGCTTTTTTACCGCACTTACGGGTACTTTCCCTTTTCGAAAACCGGCAATAGTGGTTGTTTTTGCCAGCTGCTTGGCAATTTTTTCTACCTTTGCTTCAATCTCTGCATTGGGAATTGTCCCGATGATTTCTGCGTTAGCACTATCGATCTTGTTTGTCTTAATGTCCATCAGTTTCCTTTGGTATGACGCGATTTTTCCAAAATTACATGTAAACGCATCATGACATATTTTTGGGCAATAATACCAAAAAAATACTAATAAAGTGTTTAGACTTCAGTGGGGTTGGTGAGCGTCACGGCATCGGAACACTATTGTGGTAAACTTGCAACAAAAAACAGGAGTGTTTGATGCCGATATGGATGATTTATGTGACTGTTGTCACGCTGTTTTTTGGGTGCAACTCCAGTGACCATACACTCACCGGCCCACCACCGGTCAGTCCGAGCGGTCTCTCTGCCGAAGATCTGCGGGCGTACCAGCACGGGGTGGATTTTCTGCAACGTTCTGACGGCAACTATTGGCTGATTTGGGCGAGTTCGGGTATTCCGCCGCAGGGTGAAGATGCCGATGGTGAATGGACGCACGATATCTATGCCGCGGCCATTAATACCCAGACACCGACTCTTAAGCCTGCTGCCGTCATTACCGAAGTGCGGGCACAGGAGCCTTCTAGCGCGGCAATAGCATCCAACGGTCATATTATGATTACCATGGAAGATGCTTTTGAAGACGATGATGTATATGCGCAGACCTACGGTGTTTACAATGAGCAGATGGAGCCGCTGAAAGGCTACCGTAACATTGTGGCGTATGGCGGGCATTCGGGACATGTTGCTGCCGTCGGCGAGCAATTTGTTGTTTTTTACTCTGAGGGCTGGGTGGAAGGCGGCGGTGTTGATGAGCTGGGTTCGGGAGATGATGTATTGCTGAAGACCTACAATACCCGGGGAGATCTTTTACATGTAAAAGATGTTGCCGTCGGCGAGACGACGCGGGACTGGTGGCCTTTGGTGGCGGGTTCATCACAATACGCACTGCTGTTATGGCAGCAGTTTGTTGAGAATGAAAGCCATGCACGACTGCTTTATCGGATTTATGACCCCAAAAACAATCTGTGGGTCAGTGATACGGCGCTGCTTTCAGAGGCCGTGCAGTACTACACGTACGATGTGCAGTACCTTGAGACGCTGGAGCGTTTCTTGGTATGTGGTACCGATGCCCAGGGTAACGGTTTTGCCCGACTGTTGACCCGGGAGGGGCAGGTAGTAGCGCATGCGGGTGCTTTGCCGCCTCTGGTTCGTGAAGCACAACCTGCTTTAAGAGCACGCGGTGCCGATGCGGTTACTGTAGTCTATCCCAGCGCCCCCAAGGGCTTGACGGTTCTGACGATAAGCCGTACCGATATACAGCTAAAACGGACGTTTGTGCAAGAGCATACGTGGCTCTATAGCGGTACCGACGGGATTTTTACAGACGATGAGAATGTGTATTTTATCTCCCTGACGCCACAGGGGGCTGTGGCTCTCTCGGCGACACTGAAATAAGTATCTTCATATTCACGAATCGTTTCGGTGCGGGGGTGAGGCGTACTTAAGTACCATATATCCCAGCAATCCGGAGAAGAGCGAACCCAAAAGCACGGCGAGTTTATCGGTCTGAAAATAGATTTGAGTGTCGTTGTAGGCGAGGGTATCGACAAAGAGACTCATGGTAAAGCCGATACCGGTGAGCACACATACGCCGTAAAACTGCATCCAGCTGCTGTGCTGCGGCAGTGTGGCAAGACCCAGTTTAATAGCCAGCCAGCCAAAACCGAAAACGCCGACCTGTTTGCCGACAAACAGCCCCAACAAGATGCCCATAGGCACCGGACTTAACATCTCTTCTACTGAAATATTCCGCAGATCGACACCGGCATTGACAAAAGCAAAGAGCGGTAGAATCATAAAGGCAACCCAGTAGTGCAGGTCATTCTCCATCTCTTTGGTCATGGAGAAGCGTTCCCCTTTGGTATCTATTGAGTACAGTGGAATTAAAAATGCCAGTGCCACACCGGCAAGCGTGGCATGAACCCCCGATTTTAAGACACTGACCCACAAGACCATTCCCACAAGAATATAGGCGGCTTTTTTGGCAACATCCATACGGTTCATAATGAACAGTACCATCAGCGCTACGGAGGCAATCGTGATGGAGGTGAGTGAGAGGTCACTGGTATAAAACAGCGCAATAATAATAATGGCACCCAGGTCATCTAAAATTGCCAATGCCAGTAAAAAAATTTTGAGCGATACCGGCACCCTGTTGCCAAGCAGTGAGAGGACGCCAAGAGCAAAGGCAATATCGGTAGCGGTAGGGATGGCCCAGCCGTTCATGGCAAATGATTCGCCCTTGTTAAAGGCAATAAAGATGAGTGCGGGAATCAGCATGCCTCCAATGGCGGCAATACCCGGCAGTGCAATCTGTTTGATTGAGGAGAGCTGCCCCTCCAAAAGTTCACGCTTGACTTCCAGACCGATTAGAAAGAAAAAGACCGCCATGAGTCCGTCATTGACCCATAAGAGCAGAGGTTTGGCAATTTGCAAGTCCCCAAAACGTATTTCGACATGGGTATGCAAAAAATTATTGTAGACCTGAGAAAAGGTACTGTTTTGTAAAAACAGGGCAACAAGGGTGACGGCAATCAGCAGCATGCCTGCAGATGACTCACTTTGAATGATCTTGTTCGTCAGGTTGAGAATTTTCTGTTTCATTTCAGACCTCGCTGTTGTGGCGAATACTTTATAAATTCTAGCACGATTTTATTAATACAATGCGAGTATAATATCTCCTTTTTTTAAGACCGGCTTGAGGCGATGGCGTTCATCAGCCTTTACGCTATGCACAAAATTACCGCAGAGCGCGGCGTTATATCAATACCGGAGGATAACATTAAAGCAACAGACATCCCTTTTGTAGGTCATATTGGAATTAAAGATGACAACAATGAACTCTCTTTAGAGTTCAAAGAGAATGTGTTAAACCACATTCAAACAATTCATGCAGGTGCTCAATTGACTTTAGCAGAAACACAGAGCGGTCGGCACCTGCAAAAGCTTTTTCCGGAACTCGAAGGAAAAGTCATACCGGTTTTGAGACATGCTCAAATGAAATACAAAAAACCTGCTCAAGACACAATCATCGCTTTTTCATCAACAGATGAAGAAGCCGTTGAAGCATTTAAAACACAGTTTGAGAAAAAAGGCAGAGGCTCGCTTCAAATTAGTGTCGAAGTTAAAGATATCAATGGTGTTTTAACCGCTCAAGCAACGTTTACCTGGTTTGTTCAGGCACTTTAAGGACAGAACAACCAATTGAAAAAGGACAATGCCTGCATGATGCCCAAGATACGAGTCGGGTTTCAATGATCATATTTTCAGTTGTCTGACACGAAACATACGGCCTTTAATTGGATGTTTTTGCAATAGCTCCAGAGCCGTCGGGGCAAGATGTTTGCGTAGGGCAACGTAGGTGTATTTGTCAAAAATGGTAATGTTGCCAATGGCATCTGCCGAGATATTGGAATCGGCGGTGAGTGCTCCGACAATATCACCGGGGCGGAGTTTCTCTTTCTTTCCGCCGCAGATGAAGAGGGTTTCCATGTGCACGGGTACGTTGTACGGAGTCGATACGTCAAGTGTATCTAGTGTCTGCCAGAGGACGGGCTTTTTAGTCTCAAGGACACTTTCGTCACCACGACACAAACTCACACTCACGCCTGCTCTGTCGGCACGTCCTGTTCGCCCGATGCGGTGTACATAGACCTCATCATCATGCGGCAGTTCGTAGTTCAATACCAGATCGACGGCATCAATATCCAGACCCCGTGCGGCAACATCGGTCGCCACCAAAATGTTGCAGCTGCCGTTGGCAAAAAGAATGAGGGTTTCTTCACGTTCAAACTGCTCCAGGTCGCTGTGCATGGCAAGCGCGTCAATACCGCTCTCATAAAGGGTATCGGCAATGGTGTCACAGGCGACTTTTGTATTGCAGAAAATCAGAATACGCTCTTTTTGGTAATGTCCCAGCAGAGCAAAAAGTGCCTTCTGGCGCGATGCCTCAGATACACGGTAGAAGTGTTCGGTAATTTGTGAGTCAAGCGGTTCGTGTTTGACATGTATTTCTGCCGCATGGTGCAAGAACTTCTGAGCCAGTTGGTGAATCTCACTGGAAAATGTTGCCGAAAAGAGCAGGGTTTGACGCTTGGTCGGGGCGTAGTCAATAATGGCGGCAATATCATCATAGAAGCCCATATCGAGCATGCGATCCGCTTCATCGAGCACGAGAGTGTGAAGATGCTCAAGACTGAGTGTGCCGCGCTGCAGATGAGCCAGTAGCCGCCCGGGGGTACCGACGACAATATGCGCTTTGTGTGAGAGTGAGTGTATCTGCTTTTTCATGGGCGCTCCGCCGCAAAGCTCCAAAATCTTTACATTGTGCATGGCGCGTGCCATACGGCGCAATTCACCGGCAACCTGTGACGCCAGTTCGCGGGTGGGGCAGATCAGTAGTGCTTGAATGCGGAAAGTTTTTACATGTAAATGTTCCAGTACTCCCAGGCCAAAGGCCAGAGTCTTTCCGCTGCCGGTTTTTGCCTGGGCAATGACATCACGTCCTTCTAAAATAGGTGGCAGACTCTGCTCTTGTATGGGGGTCATCTGTGTATAGCCCAAGGTTTTTATGTTGTCCAAAAGCACCGTACTCAGCGGTAGTTGTGAGAATTCAGTTGACATAAGACCACCTTGATGGCTCGCTGTCGAGCCGTAAAATTTTTGCTTCGTCACGTTCGTTGTGCAGCAGCGCCCCTTGCATCAAAGAATGATCGGTTTCATACCTGAAAGTATAGCGCTGTTTTCTGAAACAAAAGGGGTGCATAAGCGCTTTTTACCCATGAATCTAGCAGACTCTTAGCTTTGACCTGCTATGCTTTTAGCAATACAATACCAGCATGAGGTCAGCAGTGAATCCAAAGGAACATAACGCTTTTGAAGAGGCGGTTAAAACCATGATGAAGAGTATCGGTGAAGATCCCCGGCGTGAGGGGTTGTTAAAGACACCGCAACGGGTGCGCAAAGCATATGAATTTATGTTTGGCGGCTATAAAGAGGAACCGCAAAAGGTCTTGGAATCGGCACTTTTCAGTAGTTCCAATGACGAGATGGTGCTTATTAAAGATATGGAGTTTTACTCAACATGCGAGCATCATCTGTTGCCCATTATCGGTCGTGCCCATGTAGCGTACATTCCCGATGGCAAAGTAGTGGGGCTGTCCAAAATTCCCCGGGTGGTCGATATTTTTTCCCGTCGTATGCAGATACAAGAGCAGTTGACCGAACAGATTGCCGAGGCTATTATGCAGACCATTAGACCCAAAGGGGTCGCCGTCGTTATTCAGGCTCGCCACATGTGTATGGAGATGCGCGGGGTGGAAAAAATTAATTCAACGACAACATCAAGTGCTTTGCGCGGGCTTTTTAAAAAAGATGTGCGTACCCGTTCGGAATTTTTTAACCTGATTAATGCACCGGCAGGGACTCGGTACTAGACGCATGCCGCTTCGCTCACTTAAAGACCGTATTCGCAATCAGGATCTTTGTATTAAATTTGGTATGGTCTCTAAAATTAGCTCCACCGTCATTATTGCGGAGGGGTTGCAGGTGAGCATTGGCGATACCGTTACCATTGAGTCACAGGTCAACGGTGACGAGACGATGGGTATGGTGACCGAGCTTGACGGGAGCAAGTTTTTTGTCACACCGTTTAGTTTTATTGAGGGGTTTCGTACGGGAGACAAGGTCTACTTAAATCATGGCGGCATGAGCATTCCTGTCGGTGAGACACTGCTTGGACGCGTGGTTGACCCGTTTATGAACCCCATTGACGGCAAGGGTCCCATTCATACCTTTCAGCGTGACCCCATCTTAAAAACCCCTATTGAAGCGATGAAGCGGGGTATGATTGATGAGGTCTTTTCCGTGGGAGTCAAAAGTATTGACGGGCTGCTAACCTGCGGTAACGGACAAAAATTGGGTATTTTTGCCGGCAGCGGTGTGGGAAAATCTACTTTGATGGGCATGATTGTCCGCGGTTCCAACGCTCCGGTCAAGGTAGTGGCGCTGATTGGCGAGCGTGGACGCGAGGTACCGGAATTTATTGAAAAAAACCTTGGGGGCAACCTGGAGAATACCGTCATTGTCGTTGCGACCAGTGATGACTCACCGCTCATGCGTAAATATGGTGCATTTTCAGCTATGAGTGTTGCAGAGTACTTTAAAGACCGTCATCAGGATGTCCTTTTTATTATGGACTCCATTACCCGTTTTGCAATGGCACAGCGTGAAATTGGGTTGGCGCTTGGCGAACCGCCGACCTCGAAGGGCTATCCGCCTTCATCGTTGACGCTTTTGCCACAGTTGATGGAGCGTGCGGGTAAGGAAGAGGGTAAAGGCGCTATTACCGCCTTTTTCACGGTGCTGGTAGAAGGGGATGATATGAGTGATCCTATTGCCGATCAGTCGCGCTCAATTTTAGACGGGCACATTGTACTCTCAAGGGAGTTGACCGACTTTGGTATTTATCCGCCCATTCATATTCTCAATTCGGCTTCGCGGGTGATGAACGACATTATTACTCCCGAACATTTTGAAGCGGCACGAAAATTTCGCAAGCTCTACACTCTGTTAAAAGAGAATGAGATGTTAATTCGTATTGGTGCTTACACTAAAGGCACGGACAAAGATCTTGATGAAGCTATAGAGAAAAAGGCCAAGATGGAGCGTTACCTTTCGCAAGGAGCCATGTATCAGCTGAGCTTTAAAGAGTGTGAGGAAGGACTGATCGAAATCATGCATAAATAGGACAAATATACTCTTATTTGTTAAATTTCTATTATTATAAATATGCTTTAAGCATAACATAACGTCTAATAAACTATGATGTCATAAGTAGAAAGAGACAAATTTTGTCTGCTATTAAATTAATACACAGTTTTTCAGAGGATGATTATGCAAGTTTATATGGATAACAATGCAACAACGATGACCGACCCTAAAGTGGTTGAGGCGATGTTGCCGTTTTACAGTGAGCGTTACGGAAATCCGAACTCGCTGCACAAGTTTGGAACCTCGGTGCATCTACCGCTGTCTAAGGCAATTGATCAGGTTTATACCGGCATTAACGCTGCTGAGAGTGACGACATTGTCTTTACATCATGTGCTACCGAAGCCAATAACTGGGTACTGCAGTCGGTTTGGATCGACAAGGTGCTCAATTCTGATAAAAATCATATGGTCACGACAGAGGTCGAGCACCCTTCAATTTTAGCGACATGTAAATTTTTGGAAGAGCAGGGTATGAAAGTGACCTATTTGCCGGTTAATGAGCAAGGGATCGTCGAAGCACATACGGTACGCAGTTTTATTACCGACAAGACAGCGCTGGTTTCCATTATGTGGGCCAACAATGAAACCGGCATGATTTTTCCCATTCAAGAGATTGGCGAGATCTGCAAAGATAAGGGTGTACTGTTTCACACTGACGCCGTGCAGGCGGTAGGAAAGATCCCGGTCGATATGCAGGCAGTGCACGTTGATTTTTTGTCCATGTCGGCACATAAATTTCACGGCCCCAAAGGTGTGGGTGCTCTTTACATTAAAGATTCACAGCAGCTTACACCGCTGTTTCATGGCGGTGAGCAGATGGGCGGACGACGTTCCGGTACGTTAAACGTTCCCGGAATTGTCGGTATGGGCAAGGCTCTGGAGTTGGCAACCCAGAACATTGAAGCCACAATGGCGCTGATCCGTTCCAAGCGGGATCGTCTTGAAGACGCCCTCCTTGAGCTGCTTGATGATGTCATGGTCGTAGGTGATCGCAATAACCGTACCCCCAATACCATTTTGATCTCGGTACGCGGCGTTGAAGGTGAAGGTATGTTATGGGATCTGAACAATGCGCTTATCGGGGCATCTACCGGAAGTGCGTGTGCCAGTGAAGACCTTGAGGCCAATACGGTTATGTTGGCCATTGGCGCCGACAGTGAACTTGCCCATACGGGCATTCGTCTGAGCTTAAGCCGTTTTACAACCGATGAAGAGGTTGATTATGTTATTGAGGCATTTACGGCGGCAGTCAAGCGTCTGCGGGCTATTTCCAGCTCGTATGCCAAGGTCGGACCGACTCCCGGCGGTGAGGCACAGGCGTGTGATCTGCTCTATCTTCATGACAAATGCGATTAAAAACGAAACTATAATAGTAAAAGGAGTCAGCGATGGCAAAAGATAATTTATTGGGCGGCTCGCTATGGGATGCCTACTCAAACAAAGTCACTACATTAATGAACAATCCCCAGCATCAGGGGGAAATTACCGAAGAAGAGGCAGCGGCTCACGGCAACAAGCTTATTGTGGCCGATTTTGGAGCTGAAAGCTGTGGCGATGCGGTGCGACTGTACTGGGAAATCAACCCGGAGACCGATGTCATTGAAAATGCGAAATTTAAAAGTTTCGGTTGCGGTACGGCGATTGCCAGCTCTGATGTTATGACAGAGCTCTGTATGGGTAAAACAGTGGATGAAGCGGTAAAGATTACCAATATTGATGTGGAAAAAGCTTTGCGTGACGACCCCGATACGCCTGCGGTACCACCGCAAAAAATGCACTGTTCAGTGATGGCATATGATGTCATTAAAAAAGCGGCGGGACTCTACAAAGGGGTTGATGCTGAGAGTTTTGAAGAGGACATTATTGTCTGTGAATGTGCGCGGGTCAGCCTGAGTACATTACAAGAGGTTATTCGCCTGAATGACCTGAAGACAATAGAGGAGATTACCGACTATACCAAAGCGGGTGGTTTTTGTAAGAGCTGTATTAAGCCCGGCGGTCATGAAGAGCGTGAGTACTATCTGGTTGATATTCTCGCCGATACCCGCCGACAGATGGACGAAGAGAAGCTTGCTGCCGCCGCAGATGCCGGTGCCCTGGGTGACTTTGAGCACATGACTCTGGTACAGCAGATTAAAGCTATTGATGCCGTCATTGATGAGAGCGTACGACAGTTTCTGGTAATGGACGGTGGGAACATGGAGGTCATTGATATTAAAAGCAGTGATGATAATATTGATGTTTATATTCGCTATCTTGGTGCATGTAACGGTTGTGCCAGTTCTACTACCGGAACCCTTTACGCTATTGAATCGACACTCAAAGAGAAGCTCTCCCAAAAAATCCGCGTCCTTCCGATTTAGCGATTGGCTCCTGGTGAGCAATCGTTACACGGTAATTAAAAATTTTTGTCAAACCATGTAGCGACTTCACTGCGAATGGTATGACGCAGCTGTATACCGGCGACAAAATCACTGTGCTGAGCTTTGTTGAGCAGGGTGACAAGAGCATTGCGGCGTTTGGAGAGAAACGGGTGATCAATCTAACGCGGATCTCCCATAACGACCAGACGAGTGTCACTGCCCATGCGGGTACCAATGAGTTTGAGAGTCGCCTGAGTCATATTTTGC
>QNZR01000206.1 GCA_003978475.1 Sulfurimonas sp. | reverse complement strand
TATTCGATACTCCCGAATCGTCATTGTCTTCCCCCAAAAAAACATCAATAACATCATTCAGACCCTTGTCTTCTTCGACACTGACACCGCCTCGATAGGTGTCTAAATAGATAATTTTGGGTTCGTCCGGATATGATGGAAACACAATATTGGGCTTCACTTCAACAACTTTTGGTGCACATGCGATAAAGAAAATTCCCGGTAAAATTAATAAGAAGAGAAAAGTCTTCTTCATACAATAACTCCTTTACCCCTGTTCGTTTTTAAATTAATCGTACCCATTACGATTCGTTTTTTCTTAAGTAAATGTCTAATTATTATATCAAAAAAACTTTAATGAAGGTAGGTACAGGGTGGGGTGAATCTCCACCCTAGTGCTATGTAATAGTAGGTACTATTAATAACTATTTATTATGGCAACCAATACAGAGGTTACTTCCGGTATTGCTATGGCGAAGAAAATTCACCTCCGTAGATACACCTTGGGTATTACCGCCATTATGTGGGTCATGACAACTACCACACTCCACTCTGCCGGCACGAAGAAGGTCATTAATGGTTGTTGCACCAATCCATGCGACACCATCACCGGTATCTGTTAAAAGTGTCGTTTTAGGCCGTAAACTTGCAGCCCCCTCAACATAGGTAATAGAAACCGGATGATCATTAGCAAGATTTACCGTTGTTCCCGCTGTCGGTGCACCTGGTGTACCGCCAATATTACCGCCGAACATCGTAGCCAATTCACCAATATTTTTGCTACCTGCAGCAAGATTTCCCGGACCTGAACCCGGAGCATTGACAATAGAATCAATAGCACTAATACCATCATGACAACTCAAACATGCCAACGATGGACTTGACGGGGTTGATTCGGTTGCATTACCGGCTATGGTGGTACCCGCCGTATTAACCGTAGTGGCACCATACATCATGTAATCATTCGTAGCGGTACCCGACTTGTTCCATAAAGGTGCTCCGTCAAACGCTACGTTAGCGGCGTGCGGCGTGTGACAGTAAACACAGATTTCACCGTTGTCTCCGGCAACACCATTAGCTCCACCCCCAATATCGTGTGGACTTCCTACAATCGATCCACCATATAACAATGGCGAACAAACAACTAATAATCCTGCAATTAAATTGATCTTTTTATTACTATTCATTAATAACTCCTTATCACACTATATAAAAAAAACTTATATAGTGTTTACTGATACTATGATAACCAATAGTTAATGAAAAAGCAATAGCAATACGATTTTTTTTCTTTTTATGTTACTAATTGTAACTTATCTTTTGCTTCCATAATTTGTGCTTGTTTTCTTGTGACAACGGCCACAGACATTAAAGGGAACCGAACCCTTCATTCGTAGCAGGAAAATTCCACTTGACCCGTGGGGGTTGTGGCAACTGCTACACACAAAAGTACGCTCCGGCCGAGCCGGATCTCTTGGTCCTTTAGTCGGATGAGCCCCTCTGTTTCGTGAAAAAACAAAACTGGAGACAATATGTTTCCCGGTAGCTTTTTCTGCGTGACATGTGGTACAAAGATCCCATATATGTTTACGAAGGAAAAATTCGTTGTCAGATCCATGGGGATTGTGGCACCGAATACATCTTCCGTCGTTGACCGGGCCATGTGTATACCGGTTCATAAACCAGCCCTCAACCGTATCGTGACATTTGCCGCAGGCACCGGCGACGGGATCACGCACCAGATATTTCGATTTCCCTTTATCTTCCATATTGTATTCCGAAACGGTGCCGTCATGACAATCCAGACAAAGCCAATTGGCAGCAGGTGCATGCGTGCTTTTCGTGCGCATCATAGGCTGATGACATTTATAGCAGGTAGTTTGGGTGACATCTTCAAGTGCTTCGTCATTGGTCGGAACATTGGACGTCATGTCGTGACATGCTTTACATCGGTTTTCATTGTTATCTGCATGAAAAAATGCTCTGTTATATCCCTCCGGCTCATCAGCACCTTCAAAAAGCTCAGAAAGAAAATACAGATTCCGTTTCACCTCCGCCACCACTTTTCCTTTTTCGAAAGCACGCACCGTAATATTATTTTCTCCTACATGAATCGGCACGGTTTTACAATACGTCTGCTTTGTAGGTTTTACTGGTATCTCAGTGGTCATATTATTGTCTTGCTTAAGCGTTATGACATCAATTTTTCTTGAATTGGTTTGAATGACAAATGTCACGTTCTCGCCGACATAAAGTGTTTTATTTGCCGGACGAATCAGTTCGATAGGAGAAGGGGTTGCCTCTTTTGCATTGCTACTAATGAATGTAGCAAGCAGAAGAAGTAGTGCCAGAGCTATTATGCGCATATCTGTCTACTTATTTTAAATTTACCTTTGGCTTCACGCGATCGTAATATCTGCGGGCATGGCATGCCGGTGCACATGATCCACCGTTCTCAGTCTCGATGTAGCGAATTGGAAAGTTAATTTTACCAAAACTTGTCTTTTTGCGTAAGTGGTGCGGATACTCTTTCGTACCATGGAAATCATGACAGGCTCGACACGTTCGTCCTTTCTCTTTATTGACGTGCACAAAGTGCATATTTTTGTCACCGTTTCTAAAGTTGGTTGCCGTTGTGGTAAATTCATCCTGAATTTTTTCCGGTTCATGACACTCGAAACAAATATAATGGTTTTTATCGAATGTATCATAGAATTTTGTCGGGAACGGTTTTCTCAACATTCGCAAATTATTTGAGCCGTGCGGATTATGACACGCGGCACAATCTCCCCATAAAATAGGTCCGTGCCAATCGGGATTTTCCTCAAGATGTTTTGCCATATTAATCAGCTTGTAGCCATCCTCGTCAGTTACCAGTCGCTGATTGTGACAGGTCAGACAGAGATCTTTTGAGGTCTCTTTAATCAAAAATTTTGGATTTTCCGAACCGTGAGGATCATGACATTCCAAACATTTTCTCGGTCGATTCAATGCCCCGTGCTTAACACTTACTTCCGTTGTCCAGACTTTCTTGTCAACATGACACATGACACAAATACCCATAAAACGATCTGCTTTTAGCTGATAGAGGTGATCTTCGGTATGCGGATCATGACAGTTGGTACACTGATCTTGAACCGGCGGATGAATATGCGTGGTTTTATGCAGAAAATCACCTTTAGCCTGGTGACACGATGTACAGAGCTCATTAATACTTGATGCTACAAGCAATTTGGCATTTTCCGATTCATGCGGATTGTGGCATGCCGTACAGGCACCTGCAGCTACGGGACCATGAATAAATTTTTTGCCGTCTTTAGGCTCATGACACATATAGCACAGATCCGGTGGATCCTGAACCAGTCCGCCTTCTCCCTTGGCATCCGTATGGCAAACGGTACAATCCCCCCACTCATAGGGAGGATGGACAACTTTTTTACCGGATCGCAATTCCGTTCCGTAAAATTTTTCATCTTCTGTTAATGCAGCTTCTTGAGGTGCCTTTTCTGCTTCAGGTGCTTTGTCCGCTTTCGCGGCAAAAAGTCCTGTCTGCAACAATAGTACTAGACCCAGCATATAAAAAGAGTTACGTTTCATCGCTGATTACCTTTACAATTAATATTTTTTTTCATGATACAACAGACTCCCTTACTAGTAAACCGGACGATCGGCAGAGGCCACAATGTATTCTGCCAGATCACGAAACTCTTCTTCAAAAAGCATTCGTATTTTAACCAGTTGTGGTGCCATTACCGGAGCTCGTGCAGGATCAATAATGGCAGAGCCCTGCCCCTTAAGATACGTAATCAACGTGCTCTCTTTTCCCGAATAGCCAATGGCAATCGTTCGCAAGGAAGGTCCTACGGTATCCATATCTTTTTGATGACACTGCACACACCCTTTTGCCTCAAAAATAACTTTCCCGTTAGCACTGTCCGCCATCGCACTGACAGAAAAAAGTGTTATCATTAATGATACACCTAAAATCAACATCTTCATGTCTAAACCCTTTTTAAGATTAAGTATTACTGTTGATTTTATCATAATGTTTTGACTTTGCTATTAAATTATTAAAAATTATACGTAGATCGGTTAGTTTGAGAACTTTTCGGACATTATTTTATCATGAAGGAGTGGTTTCTTAGCAGTAACAAAAAATATTCTTTTGAAGAAAAAAATTAAGTTTTCATACCGCGTGGAGCGCCTGAAAGGCATCTGCTCCTACCAGTGAACCTCAGCGGTCACAAGGACATCGGTACGTTTTTCGGCATCTTTTCCTTTGTAGCTTTTATTATCTTTGGGATCATACGTTTGAGCCGAAAGCAACCATTTCACGTTTTTGTTTTGTTGCCATGCGACACCGTAAATATAATTATTGGTCTCGTATTCACTGCCTGAAAGCGTTTTCTCCGCCGTCCAGTTATCATAACGTCCCAATACCGAGTACGCTTTATGCTCACCGAAACGGTACGTTGCGTTAAGAGAAAAACCGCGACCGTTATACTGGCTCGTATCACTGAGATCATTGTCATTATCAGCACGGACATATTGCGCACTGACTAAAAATGACGGCATGTTATACACGGCATGCAATCCGTAAAATGCATAAGTCTGCTCATCATTTTTGGTATTGTCCCTATTGTATTGACCAAAAAACGAAATATCAAAATACCTCACTTTCAACGCCTGGCGCTTTTTGGCACCATTGCCCATTATTGCGGCTGTTAAGCGCCACTCCAACGAGTTGCCGGCGCCACTCTCTTCGCCGTGGTAACCTTCACCGTTAAACAGACCGATTTCTGAGGTAATATAGTCGGTTTTTGTCTTAAAGTTCACCCCTAAGTCTGCTGAATTGGTAAGGTGCGATGCCTCACTCGCCTCAACAAATACTTTGCTAATGGAGCGCATAAACCATGCCTGATGCTCTTCATAGTCAATCCACGGGCGGTGCACCTGACCAAATTCAACACCGGTATAAGGAAGTATCTCATTTAAAAAAAGATAGGCATATTTCAGACGCACCTTCCAGTCTCCCGTCTCATCCTGATGCGTATCAAAGGTTGTACGCAGATAGCTTTTCGAATCATCGAACAGATAGGCTTTGACCTGAAAGTAGTTGCGCCGGGTCTCGAAATAGGTACTGCTGTCACTGCTCTGAGGATGTGAACTGACAAATCCAAGATAATGAACACCGCTAAACTTTAAACTGCTTGCTTTAGAAAACACCGGTGTTTTCGCTGTTTTCATAGCCGTGCGATTTGCTCCGGGTGTGGTAAAGACCTGTCCGGTAACGGTATCGGTATAGAGGGTTGTTCCCGCCGCATACCCTGACCCTGCCCATAGAGCCGGCGCTATCATCAATGCTGCTAGAGCAGAAAATGTTACGTTTTTCATCTAAAAATCTCTCCTAGGTTTTGATAGGCAACAGTGTAAAATATCTTGATTACACTTCGGTTACAACTTGCCACTACGGTCGTGTCATATCCAGCGATGCATCATACACCGATGTATTGACATCCATAACCCCTAAAATAGTATGAAACAGATAGTCATGAGAGAGCGCACTATCACGACGTGCGGCGACATGTTCCTTGTCCGTGCTGTTCGTTCCAAACCACATCAATCCCGCAATATGCGTCTGCGTCTCGGGTGCCATAAAATAGGGAAGCCCGTGAAGATACAGCCCGTTCTCTCCCAAAGATTCCCCATGATCACTCATATAGATCATGGTCGTTTCACGTTCAACATCATAGCGCTTCAACAGAGCGATTACTCTGGAGAGAAAATAGTCGGTGTACATGATGGCATTGTCATAGGCGTTAGAGATCTCCTCTTGAGAACACTCTTCAAGCTGATTGGTCTGACAGACCGGGGTAAAACGTTCAAATGCCTGCGGATAGCGTTTGTAGTATGCCGGTCCGTGATTGCCCATCTGGTGCAGTACAATCACCACATCCTTCTCGGGTCGCTCATCAATATAGCCCTCAAGTCCCTCAAGCATTCCCTCATCGCGGCACTCGACACTATCGCAAACCGGGTTATTCTCTGCACGTTTATAATTTTCGTACGCAATACGGTTCGCTACTCCTTTGGAATTGAAATTATTATCACGCCAGAGCAGATCAATGGCACCGGTATGCTGCAGCACATCTAAAACATTTTCAATAGAGCGCCCTTTTTTAATGGAAAAATCCGCTTTGGTATAGATAGAGAACATACACGGTACCGAAACCGCCGTCGAGGTACCGCAAGAGTAAAGATTGCTAAAATTGACAACGCCTTCTTCCTTCATTAGTAACGGATTGGTCTGCCGAACATAACCGTTCAATGACAGCCGGTCTGCCCGTGCCGCTTCCCCCACAACGACAATCAACAGCTTCTTGCGCCGGGTTTCGTCCCTCTCCATGACTACCGCATCCCGTCCCAAAGGCTTAAGGGCTTCTTGAATATGAAAAGTATTGCCAAAATATTTACCCAAACTGTAAATATAATATGTAGGGTTGGTGTAGAAGCGCAACGGCTTGTGTTCTCGGAAAAAAGAGGTATAAAATTTACTGAAACTAAAAAAAATAAGCACCATAAGCAGCAGTAGAATAGTCACGGTCTTAAGCTGACGCAACCGTTCGCGCTGCCATGTACCGTAAGCCAGTGGTGTCTTATAGACAATATAAGAAGGCACCACGCCTAAAAATAATAGATATAACAGCACCTTGACGTCAAACAGCTCCATCGACTCGTCAAGATTGGTCTCAAAAATATTTTGAATCATGCTGTCATCGATCACGACCTGATAAGTATTCATAAAGTAGTTTGCCAGCGATGAGACCAGCAGTATCAAAATCAAAATCGGTTTGATGGTGTAACGGAAACTCACCAGTGTAAAAAGCAGTGCAATAAAAAGTGTCAACATCACTCCAACAGAGAGTAACGGTGCCAGATTCTCAACACCTATGGGGTAATACGTTTTAATGACGTTTGTAAAAAATGATACGTTATCAAACAAAACCAAAAAAATGGAGACATAGAGTATCAGCCGTATCGGTGTTAGTGTTTTCATCTTAGAAATGCTCTTTGTAAAAAATTCCTGAAATCATAACCAAGAGAAGTAACAGCATCTCTTAAAATAGTCATTTACATGTAAATCTATAGCTGCTCACAACCACTCAGGCTCATCTCATATACCCACTGCTGTAGCGGCAACATCGCTTCAAATGTCTCGTAGAGCAGAGGAATAAACTCCTCGGAGCTAATGGTATCGGGAGGAAACGTTGTAAAGACATACATACTGTCATAACGGGTCAGTACCTCATCTTTTAGTGTGCTTTCAAATTCACGGGGCAGTCGTCGGTATTTCGGCTCCGGTATCGCAAAGCCCGCCCCCTGCATCTCTGTTATAATGCGGTGCAATGCCTCGCGATGTCGCGCCTGTTTAATGTAGTGCCGATAACACGAGCGCATTGCTTGAGAAAATCCGCGTATGCCTGCGGCAACAAAAAGTTCATCGGGAGAAAAATGCAGATAAAACGCACTGCTTTGCATTCGTTTGCCGTGACCTTGCCAAAAGATAAGACCAATGCGACTCTTCATGGGAGTTTTATCGTTACTGAAACGAATGTCGCGGTAGATACGAAAGAGGGAACCGTTGACTTTCGGCAAAGCATTAACTGTCGGCACCAATGCCTGAAGGTGTTCACCCAACTCTACGACGCAGGAGCGGCTGGGTTCAAGGATGAGCATCTCATACTCATGACGGTGGGCTTCAAACCACTCCTTGGTGTTGTTACGGCGAATACGAGCCAAAAATTTCAGGCTGGCTTTGGGAAAGGCAGTAAAACTCATACCGCCATTATAGCTTAAAGTTATTTGATGTTTTCAGACCAATACTCACGAACCATCGATTTGGTCTCATCAGGAAGAGGAATGTACCCCAGCCTTTTTGCCGCCGCATCGCCATTTTTAAAGGCATAGTCAAAAAAGGCAATTACCTTTTTGTTCATTGCCGTATGTTCTAGGGGAAGTAAAATAAACGTTGCCGCTACAATCGGATACGACGTCTCTCCCGGTTGCAGTGCCAACATGGTATAAAAATGATCTTTTTTCGTCCATCCGGCATATTTCGCTGCCGCTTTAAAGTTCGCTTCACGCGCACTTACCCATTGGCCATCGGCACTTTGCAAGGTCGCGGCAGCAAGCTTGCTCTTGTCTTTGTACGCCGTCTCAATGTAGCCAATGGAAAACGGTGTCTGTTTAAGAAGATTTGCCACACCTTCATTACCTTTTCCCCCGATTCCTACCGCCCAATCAATGGCCTTACCCGTACCGAAACGATGGCTCCAATCAACAGAACTTTTACTCAAATAATAGGTAAAATTATAGGTTGTTCCCGAACCGTCAGAGCGACGTACCACAATAATCTTTTCATCGGGCAGTGCCAACCCGGCATTGTCAGCTTTAATGGCAGGATCATTCCATTTGGTAATGTTGCCGGAAAAAATATCGGCAACGGTAGCGTTTTTAAGCTTCAGCTTCTCATCGGCGACGCCGGGAAGGTGGTGTGCTACAACAATGGAGCCGATTGCTGCGGGAAACTGCAACAGTTTTTTCTCTACCAGCGCTTTGCTTTTAAGCGGTTTGTCGGATGCACCAAAATCGACAATACGGTTACTAATCTGCTTGATGCCGCCGCCTGAACCGATAGATTGGTAGTTCACGCGATTTTTAGTCGCTTTTTGGTAGTTAAAAGCCCAATCATAATACAGCGGTGCCGGGAACGATGCCCCGGCGCCGCTAATTTTGTCAGCCGCAGCCGATGCACTCACCGCTGCCGCAATTATTAGGATCACTGAAAGTATACGTTGTAGCATGGTCTATCTCCTCAAAAATTTAAGATGGTGCCATTGTAAAGGAGCAAAATAACGGTTTGATTACAACGCTCCGGAGCGTTGTAACCTTTTTGTTACCATCATCTTATACGCTTTCATCATGATATTACCCCCCCCTGTAAGGAGTTTGGCATGCTAAAACGTTATGAGAACAAAATGGCCGAAATACAAGAGATGATAACCGCACTTTTAGAAAAAATTATTGTCTCCAACCAGCTTAGCCTCGATGCATTTATTCACAACCAAAGCGATGAATATGATCAGGTCAAATTGCAGCTTAAAAGTATACAAAGTGATGCCAATGCCATAGATAACGAAGTGATTAAAACCTTTGCTCTCTTTGGTCCCGAGGCCAATGAGTTACGTATGCTTGTCTCCTACTTAAAAATGACCAACGAGATTGTCCGTATCGGCGACGGTGTTAAAAAATATGCCCGACGCATGAAAGCGCACTGTCAAAGCGAAGGCAACCTCACCCCACTGAACAACACCATTGTACAACTACACAAAAGCAGCATAAATGCGTTACAATATCTTTTAGAATGCTTTAAGGCGTTTGCGACATGCAATATTGATAATTACTACCGAAAAGTGATGGTAGAAGAGAGTAAAAATGATGACCTTTTTGCCCTCTTGGAAAAAGAGATTATGACACTGATTGTTGCAGAAGAAGAACGCTCCATTGAGTATGTCAAGGTATTGGGAACATTACGAAAACTGGAGCGTTCATGCGACCGCTCGGTCAATATCGCCAATTTAATGCTGTATGCCAAAAAAGGCGGAAGCATCAAGGTCTATTAAGCAGGAGTAGCTGAGATGAAGGGACTCATACTGATTGTTGAAGATGAAGAAGACATTTTAGAACTCATTGAGTACCATCTTGCCAAAGAGGGGTTTGAGACCCTCGGATTTTTACATACTAAAAATGTGGAGCAGGCACTCAAAGAAGAACCGGTAGATCTGCTCATTATGGATCGCAATCTTCCCGGTGTCGAAGGCAGCGAGTTTGTCACTGCCATCCGCGACAAAGGATGTGATCTTCCGGTCATCTATCTCAGTGCCAAAAACCGCGACAGCGACATTGAAGAGGGTTTTGAGCGCGGCGGTGACGACTACATTACCAAACCCTTTAATATGAAGGAGTTACTACTGCGCATTAAAGCCGTCTTGCGCCGTGCCCGCGGTGGTGGTACCGACGATGTCCTGCGCCACCGCGATATAACACTCAATCTCCATGCCCACACCCTTCATGTCGGTGAACAGGAGGTTGAACTGACCAAACTCGAATTTGAACTGCTACATACGCTTATGAACAATCATAATGTCGTACTGGATCGTGATTACCTGCTTGAACGGGTCTGGGGTAACCATGAAGTCTACCAGGGCCGTACCGTCAATGTTGCCATTAACCGTCTAAAAGAAAAAATTGATCCCGATAAAAGCAAAGTGTACATTAAAACCGTTCGGGGCATCGGATACACCTTGTGCTAAACATTCACCATGTTTTTATTATCAAGTTTCTCGGCCTCTTTCTAGGAACCCTTTTCCTCGCCTCGCTTGCCAGTTACATAACGCTTAAAGCCATTGTTCTGGAGTATCATGAAGAGCATCTGAAAAGCTCTATTGCTCTTATGGCACTCGAACACAACACCCTTGAGCACCTTGATGATTTTGTCACCAAAGCACACCGGGCTACAGGCTTGCGCATTACCGTTATTGATCCTAACGGTAATGTTATTGCCGAGAGCAATACCGACAAAGAGCAGATGGAAAATCATGCCCATCGTGCCGAAGTGATGGCATCGGATTCTCAAGAATTCGGTGTCAGTATCCGCTACTCCAAAACCTTAAAAACCGACTTTTTATATGTTGCCAAACGTATTGAGCTGTATCATAAACCGGTTACTCTGCGCCTCTCTGTGAGTCTGGAGCGTATTATGCACAATTTTTACGCACTCTGGCGAAATCTGCTCATTATTTTTGCCGCTATGACACTGCTTGCCATGGCCGTCTCTTTTAAAATGAGCAAACATATCCGTTACGATATTGCGCAGATTACGCACTATCTCGATGAAATCTCCAATAAAAACTATAAAGCCGTCATTAAAACCAAATATTTTAACGAGTTTTTACAAATTTCACTGCTGCTGAAAAATCTGGTGAAAAAACTGGCATCACGTGAGAAACAAAAGCGCAAATACACGGCAAAACTCCGGCTAATCAACAAACAGCGCAACGACATCCTCTCTGCCATTTCTCATGAACTAAAAAATCCGATTGCCTCAATTTCGGGCTACGCCGAAACCCTGCATGACGATCCCGATATTGACCAGGAGATCCGTACCAAATTTTTACAAAAGATCCTCTCCAATGCCCAAAAAATGAGCGATATGCTCGACCGCTTAAGCCTTTCGGTCAAGCTCGAACATAACGACCTGAGTATGACACCGACACATTTTGACCTGAACGAACTGCTTGAAGAGGTCGTGACCAATATGTCAAAAACGTATCAAAATCGCCATATCGTCTATTCCGGAGTATCCCGAAACGTCTACGCGGACAGAACCATGATTGAGCTCGTCATCATCAACCTCATCGACAATGCCCTGAAATACTCCGAAGATGATGTTCTCCTCACCCTCAAAGAGAACCGTGTTATAATACAGGATTTCGGTATTGGTATCGAGAAAGAGGAGCAGGAGAAAATTACCTCCAAATTTTATCGTGTCCGCAAAAACAGCTGGGATAACTCCATGGGAATCGGTCTGGCCATTGTCAGCTACATTCTTAAGTTGCACCGCAGCGCTCTTTGCATTGAAAGCCATCTGCATGAGGGGTCTACCTTCAGTTTCAGTATTAAAAAATTCAAAGTGTAGCCCGTGAACCTGCCTGCCCCGATCATACCGCTGCTTCAACGTCTTACCCAAGAGGGGATGACACCCATCATTGTCGGTGGATACGTACGCGACAGCCTGATGCATCAATATTCTAAAGATATTGATATTGAAGTTTACGGCTGTAGCGATATTGAAGCACTCAAAACTTCCTTAAGCCCTTTTGGAGCGCCCATTGAGGTCGGTAGCAGCTTTGGTGTGCTGAAACTGCGCCTGAATGATCTGCATCTGGATCTATCGCTCCCGCGTCTGGAATCCAAAATAGCTGAAGGTCACAAAGGGTTTCGTGTCGATACCACCGTGCACCTTAACTTCAACGAGGCGGCACAACGACGTGATTTTACCATCAATGCCATGGGCTATAACACGGTTACTCACCAACTGTTAGACCCCTACAACGGCGTAGATGATCTCAAAAAAGGCATCTTGCGCGAGGTCAACGCCGATCATTTCGGCGATGATCCGCTGCGGCTTTACCGTACGATGCAGTTTGCCGCACGCTTCAAGCTCCGCATTAGTGATTCATTACGCCAAATCTGCTCGTCTATGGTTGCTTCGGGTGAGCTTGAAAGCTTGCCCAAAGAGCGGATTTTTGAAGAGTTTAAAAAACTGCTGCTGCAAGCAGCCGCCCCCTCTGTCGGCATAAAACTTCTAAGGGAATTTGGTGCATTACGTTATTTTGAAGCGCTCGAATCTATGGCATCACAACAGTGCCATTCCCAAAAAAATCTTTTTGAGCATACCCTGTTGACCCTCGATACCATGGCACTCATGCGTTGTGGCGATGCCTCAAAGGACCTCATAATGATGCTAAGCATTCTCTGCCATAAAATGCCTCAAAACGGCAAAGCGTTCCTCACCAAGCTGACCAACGACCGTAAACTCATAGAAGCGGTAACAACACTGGTGCACTATAACCGCTACCCGCAAAAAATGTATGATGCCCGCGCTAGCGACGCTAATATTTTACAGCTCGCCACCAAAGTCTGCATTGCCGATCTGATTCATGTCGCCAAAGCCATCGATCTCAAATGCCATCGCCAAACGCCCCAACACCGCTTTCGCGCCGGCGAATGGCTTGCTAACGCTGCTCAAACACTGCATGTCTATAAAACCCCTCCGAAACCTCTGCTTCAGGGTCGGGATCTCATCGCCCAGGGTCTTAAGCCCTCCCAAGCTTTTAAGCAGATTTTGGACGCGGCTTACCAGGCACAGCTTCAGCAGCAATTTACATGTAAAACCGAAGCACACGTCTGGTTACGCCACTACCTTCATAAATAGTTTTTTTAATCAAATTTATTATAAGTATCATATTGTATTATTAGGTGTCTATAATTATATACAGGAGTCATCATGAAAGCATCAACAATCATAGCGCTCGGCGTAGTGCTGAGTACATCATTATGGGCAAATCCCCACACGATGCCATCTAAAACGTACGACAGCATCGTCAAAACAGGCAATGAGGTTGCGACCAATCTCATTCAGACGCTGGGAAAAAACCTTAAGCAGCACCTAAAGAGTGAGGATCCTCTTGGCGCGGCAACATTCTGTAGTACTCAAGCACTGGCTTTGACTGACAGTGTCACCGCCCAATACGGTAAGAACATTAGTGTCAAACGCATTAGCCTAAAAGCGCGTAACCCCGTCAATGCCGCACAGGGTTCGGAGAAAGTCATTATGGAGGCACTGCAAAATTTACACAGCAATGGTGTTATTTTACCGAAATATATTGTGGAGCGCGTTGATGCCACTACAGCAAAATATTACAAACCCCTGCGCATTACCAAAGAAGTTTGCCTCAAATGTCACGGCAATATTGCTGAAAATACCAAACTTTCGGCCCTACTGAAACAAACCTATCCTAACGACAAGGCCACCGGATACACAATGGGTGACCTTCGCGGTGCCATTGTCGTCACCATCAGCCAATAGTGTCGCCATCGTGCGACTCTTTATTGATGGTGATGCCTTTCCAAACCTGCTAAAACCCATTATACTGCGCACTATCGAACGCCTTCAGATAGCGACCTGCGTTATTGCCAACAAAAAAATCTCACTTGGAGCTTCCTGCAGACATGTCACCTACACCATTGTCGAACAGGGGGCAGATGTTGCCGATGCGGTCATTATTGATTTGGTTCATGAAGGGGATCTGGTAATTACCGCCGATATTCCTCTAGCTGATGCCGTCATTACCAAAAAGGCATATGCCATCGATCATCGCGGCGAACTCTACAGTGTAGACAATATCAAGCAGTATTTGGCAATGCGGAATTTAATGGAGGCGATTCGTGAGAGTGGCGAGCCGACCAAGGGGCCGAAACCCTTTTCGCAAAAAGATGCTCATGCGTTTGCCAATCAGCTCAATGCCTTGTTAGCCAAGCGCTACCCCGCGGCCCATTAGGGCACCTTGGGATTAGTTGGCGTTAGGCTTGGGTGTGGTGTCTGTCGATGCCGGAAGCTGCGGATAGACCAGTTCTGCTTTTCGACCGTCAAGTGTTTTTAGGAAGGTTTCAATAGAAGCGACCTCTTTATCGCTTAAGGTAATTCCAAGCTGCGTACGTCCCATCTCTGCAATGGCCTCTTTTAAGCTCCAGATACCACCATTGTGATAGTACGGTGCCGTTTGTGTAATGTTGCGGAGTGTCGGTACTTTAACCAAACCGTCTTTGTTTCCTTTAAAATCACCCAAACCGGCATGCTTGTACTTTGCCGTAATTTCAAACGCCTGCATGGATCCGCCCAGTGCCACACCCGTATGACAGGTCGCACACCCTTTGTCAATAAAGGTTTTAAGCCCCTCCTGCTCTTCTTTGTTCAGAGCGTCGGGGTGAGCGTTTAAGAAGTCATCGAACCGTGATGGCGTTACGAGAGTACGCTCAAATGTCGCGATGGTTTCGGTAATGGTGGCAAAGTCAACCTTAACCTCTTTGCCGTAAGCCTGCTGGAATGCTTTAACATATTCCGGCATGGAATTAACCGTCTGCTCGACATGCTCTTTAGTTGCTGCCATCTCCGGATGTGCCTGAATCGGACCTTGTGCCTGTTTTTCCAAATCCGGATCACGACCGTCCCAAAACTGCGACTCAAAAAATACCGAGTTGTAAACCGTCGGTGAGTTCAGGTGATGCGGATTCATCGCCCAGTTATGACCAATGGCCGCGGGCACACCGTCATCACCGCCTTCGGCGAGATTATGACAGGTGTTACAGCTAATAATACCGCTTTTAGAGAGACGCGGATCAAAATAGAGCTTTTTACCCAACTCCACTTTATTTCCTGTAATCGGATTTTTTGGATTGTCAATCATCTTTAACAGTGCCGACTCCGACTCCGGAATGGCTACCAAACCTGCCTGTTTGGCGTTATCTACCAATGACGATGCCATCAATGTTGCTGTTGCCAAAGCACTCAATGCAATAACTTTCATATTTTTCCCCTTAATGTAATTTTGTTTTTAATACTTAAGCCCAACTAACTTAAATGATATGAAATTATAGTCTTTGAAACTTAAAAGAAAATTATTATCATCTAACTAATATTTTCATATAATTATGTTCGCTTATAAAAGTGCTATAATTTCGGCATGAATTATGAATTACTACTAAAACAAAACAACTTAAAAATAACACCTCAGCGTCTGGGTATCTTGCAATTAATGCATGAGGCCGGACATATTAGCATTGAAGAGCTGTTTGCATCCATCAAAAAACAGTTCTCCTCCATCTCATTGGCAACCCTGTACAAAAACATTAATGCGATGCTCGAAACCTCACTGATCAAAGAGGTTAAAGCGCCGGAAGTAAAGGCACGTTACGAAATTAGCAAAACACCTCATGCCCATCTGGTCTGTCATGTCTGCGGCGAATTTAAAGATATCCATTTTGATGTTGTCCATGTAGCGCACACCATTGCCGATACCAGCGGTTATACGATTAACGACACATCATTAATTGTTTCAGGAACCTGCCCGAAATGTCAATAATCGTTTCATGAAAACGATTGTTCTTAGCACCTTAAATTCACGCTATACCCACAGCTCTTTGGCATTGCGCTACCTTTATGCCAATATGCAGGAGCTGCAAGCTTCTACATGTATTTTAGAATTTAACATCAATGACTCGATCCAAAGTATTGCCGAATCGCTGCTCGATGCGATGCCACAGATTATTGGAATCGGTGTCTATATCTGGAATGCGACTCAGGTGCATGCCCTTTTGGAAATTCTTAAAAAGGTAGCACCTCAAATTCACATAGTTCTTGGCGGTCCGGAAGTAAGCTACGAACCCTTTCGAGTCAATTTCGACCTCGCTGATGTCATCATTCAGGGCGAAGGTGATCTTGCCTTTTATACAACATGTAAAAAACTGCTCCGGCAAACGCCCTTACCCAAAATCATTCCACCTTCTTTGGTGGATTTGGCATCAGTGGCACTACCGTATGCCTACTATACCCATGACGATATTGCCAACCGCTACATCTATGTTGAGGCTTCCCGGGGCTGTCCGTTTTCATGTGAGTTTTGTCTCTCGTCCATCGAGGCAAAGGTACGAAATTTTAATACCGACCTACTTCTGGAAGCCTTTGAAACTCTCTGGCAGCGTGGCGTACGAAATTTCAAATTTATTGATAGAACCTTTAATTTAAATATGGCTATTGCGCACCGACTGCTTGACTTCTTTTTAGCAAAAAAGCCACCCTACTTTGTTCATTTTGAAGTGATTCCCGACCATTTTCCCGAACTGCTCAAAGCTAAAATTGCCCAATTTCCTCCGGGTTCGCTCCAGCTTGAGATCGGCATACAGACACTCAACCCCATGGTTGCCGCTAATATCAGCCGTCCTTTAAAGCTTGAAAAAATCAAACAGAACATCCGTTTTTTAGAACAAGAAACCTCTGCACATCTACATCTTGATCTTATTGTCGGACTGCCCGCGGAGAGCCTGCAGAGTTTTGCCGAGAATCTCAACACCCTCTGCTCTCTCACCCGTTCAGAAATTCAGATTGGCATACTAAAAAAACTCAGTGGTACCGTTATGAATCGTCATGATGCGATGCATGGTATGATCTACTCCGACACACCGCCTTATGACATTTTGCAAAATGACCTGCTTAGCTATAAAGAGATTCAGAAAATGAAACGGTTTGCCCGCTTTTGGGATCTCATCTACAACAGCGGCAACTTCACTCACAGCTTTCAGCTCATCTATAAGAACCGTACGGTGTTTGATGGGTTTTATGCGTTAAGCGAATTTATCTACACGCAAACACAATCAACATGGAAAATCTCTTTGGAACGCTTAAGCACCCTGCTCTTTGAGTACCTTGTTTTTACATGTAAATTGGATCTTGAATATGTCGCTTCCGTGATGATAAAAGACATTCTCTCTGTCAAGGGAAGAGCCGTTCCCAAAGCTATTCAGCGTCATTGCCCAGACTCAAAAATTCTACCGTCAACCACGGTTTCACCCCACAATAAGCGCCAACAAAAGCATATATGAACAATCGTTCACCTCGTTGGTAATCGAACGGTAATCAAATTGTTTTAAACTTCGAAAGTTTCTAAGGAGTATCGTTGTGAGTCTTGTTATTGATAAACTTTTTGCCCTCTCAACAAAAATCGTAGCTCTAAGTATTTTACTGATTGTGGCATGGATTTTTACCGTGCTGTTTCAACACTCCATGGCATCTATTAATGCCTTTGGATTTGACTTTTTAACCGATACCAAATGGGCACCCAATCTTGAAAAATTCGGAGCACTTCCCGCCATTGCCGGCTCGGTTATCTCCACGTTTTTAGCCATGCTGCTCGCTGTTCCTGTTGCCATCGGGGTTGCCATTTTTTTAAGTGACATTGCTCACCATCGACTCAAAACCCCCATAGGTATCGCCATTGAACTGCTTGCTGCCATTCCTTCGGTCGTGTACGGCATGTGGGGATTATTCTATTTTGTTCCCATTATTCGCGATATCTTCGGCGGTCTGGGTATTGGTATGCTCACCGCCGGTATTGTTCTGGCTATTATGATTCTGCCTTTTATGGCAGCAGTTACCCGAGATGCCATGAACACTACTCCCGATATCTTAAAAGAATCTGCCTATGCCCTTGGTGCAACGAAATGGGATGTTATTAAAGATATTGTCATTCCCTATGCCAAAGCCGGCATTATCGGCTCGCTAATTTTGGCCTTGGGTCGTGCCATCGGCGAGACGATGGCAGTAACCTTTGTGATGGGAAATGTTCACAAAATCTCAACCGATCTGACGGCCCCGGCCACCTCTATTCCCGTTACGCTTGCCAACGAATTCACCGAAGCCGATACCGATCTGTATTTTTCAAGCCTCTTTGAACTCTCACTAATTTTACTG
>QNZR01000129.1 GCA_003978475.1 Sulfurimonas sp. | reverse complement strand
CTATTATGGCATTAGCGCCAATCTTATGAGTCTCAGCGGTCTTGCCATTGCCGTGGGGATGATTGTTGACGGTACCATTGTAGTAGTGGAGAACTGCTTTAGAAAGCTTCATGATGAACCCGATACACCCAAACTTCAGCTCATTGCCGAATCTACCAAAGAGGTAGCCACTCCTGTTACCTTTGCCGTTCTCATTATTGCCGCTGTTTTTATACCGCTGCTGAGTCTTGACGGACTTGCCGGAAAGCTCTACGCACCTATGGCAATGAACATTGTTTTTGTCATGTTAGGTTCTTTGAGTGTCGCACTTATCTTGGTTCCGGTATTGGCATTTGTACTCTTAAAACCTACAAAGTCCAATGACAATATCGTCATGAGTACGCTCAAAAAAGGGTATGCGCCACTGTTAATGTTTGCACTCAGGTATGCCAAAAGTTTACTCATTGCCGTAACGCTTCTGTTTGCAGGACTGGTGTACCTTCTGGCGCTTCAGGGCAGAGAATTTATGCCCAATCTTAATGAAGAGTCCATCATGTACCGTGTCATTGCCATTCCCGGAACGGCACTGAGCCAATCACTGGAAACGGCAAGTGCCATTGAGACCCACATTTTAGAGCACTACCCCAATGAAGTCGCTTCTGTGCTCTCCATGGCAGGACGAAGCGAAAAAGGAGAGACGGCGCAGGCAAACTATATGGAAGTACTTCTGACGCTAAAGCCAGGCATTGACGACCTTCCGGCACTCACTCACAAAATGAATGAAGATCTGGAACATACCTTTACCCATGTCGCCTTTGTGCCGACACAACCTATTGCCATGAGAATTGAAGAACTTCTTGAAGGTGTGAAAGCCGAACTTGCCATTAAAATTTATGGCAATGACCAAAAAGTTTTAGACGGTATCTCCAAAGAGATTCAAAAAACCATAGCTGATGTTGAAGGACTCGAACGCATGGAGGTAGAAACCCAGTTGGGTCAGGCACAAATTAACATTACCCCCAACTATCTTTCGTTAGCACGTTACGGTATTAGTGTCGCCGAGGTTATGCAGATCATTCGCAATGGTATCGGCGAAGAGCCCATTAGCGAGAAAATTGAAGGCGTCAAACGTTTTGGTATTGTGGCAAAAGTCAAAAATGCCAAAGCAAATATTGATGCGGTTAAAAACATGACCCTCAGAACGCAAGACGGTGCCATTGTCACCCTTCGTCAACTGTGTGATATTACCGTTGAACAGGGACCTTCGTTTATAAAACGACAAAATCTGAGCCGATACATGGTGCTCTCCATGGAAGTTGACGGTAGAGATGTTGCCTCCTTTGTTCACGAAGCCGATGCCCTGATTAAAAACAATATTACCATGCCTACAGGCTACTATATTGGCTGGGCAGGTGATTTCAAAAATATGCAAGAAGCAACAGAAAAACTGATGATTATTATCCCTGTTACACTTCTGTTGGTCATCTTGCTGCTGTACACGGCATTTAATTCATTCTCCAAAGCCATACTCATTTTAATGAATGTTCCTTTTGGTCTGATCGGAGGCATTATTGCGCTTGTACTCAGTGGTATCTACCTTTCGGTTTCCGCTATTGTCGGGTTTTTAGCCATTTTTGCTATTGCCATACTCAACGGCATTGTACTGGTAAGTTTTATTGATGAGCTGCGTCTGAGATACCCTCACGTCCCACTCAAAGATCTGCTTAAAAATGCGGCGCTGTTACGGCTGCGTCCGGTGTTGATGACCGCTTTTACCACACTCTTTGGAATTTTGCCGCTGCTTTATGCTACCGGTGTCGGCAGTGAAATTCAGTACCCGCTCTCTGTGGTCATTACCGGCGGTATTATCAGCTCAACACTACTGACCCTTCTCATTCTTCCCTCAACCTACTTGCTTTTTTATCAAAATCAGCATATAGTAGAAGAAGAGGCAACTGACCCCTCACGACAAAAAAGTGCTTTACCATGAAAGGAAATCCATGAGTGATTGTTGTGAAAGTGGTGCCTGTGGCACCATCAATGTTCATCAGAATGTTCAAACCATGACGACAAAGGCGTATCTTAAGCCTGTTATCGGTCTGCTCTTTCTGCTTGGCGGAATTGGGTTGGACTTTTTTGATGTCGCACTCTTTACCCCGAAGGTTGCTCTGGTTTATTTTGGTATTATCTACCTTGTTGTCGGCAAAGAGGTTCTTTTAAAAGCAAAAGAACTGCTGCTAAAGGGTAACATTTACAACGAATTTACCCTGATGAGTGTCGCTACATTAGGTGCCTTTGGCATAGGTTCTTATGCCGAGGGGGTCGCCGTCATGCTCTTTTACATTATTGGCGAGCTGTTTCAGGAGAATGCTCTGAATCGAGCCAAACAGTCCATTCAGGCTCTTTTGAGTATTCAGGTTGAAGCCGTAGGTGTTGTCGCTACAGACGGCAGTATTATCGTTAAACATCCTCGTGACGTCGCTCTTGAGACTACCATTCGCGTTAAAGCCGGAGAGAAAGTAGCGCTTGACGGCATACTCACCTCAGCGACCGCCACACTCAACACCGCAGCACTCACCGGTGAATCCAAACCCGATACCAAATATACGGGAGAGACAATCTATGCCGGGTCTGTCAATCTTGAGCGCCCCATAGAGCTCAAAGTCACTGCCACCTATAACGATACCAAGCTTTCCAAAATTTTACATCTGGTTCAAGAAGCTGTTGGCAAAAAGGCTAAAACCGAACTGCTGATTAGTCGTCTGGCAAAGGTCTACACCCCTATTGTCTTTTGGCTTGCCATAGCCTTGGTAGTGCTGCCGTTTCCTGTCTTAGGTGCTGAATATGTCTTTGCCGACTGGTTTGAAAGAGCATTGATTTTTCTAGTCATCTCTTGTCCGTGCGCACTGGTCATCTCCATACCATTGGGATATTTTGGCGGTATTGGAGCGGCATCGCACCACGGTATTTTATTTAAAGGCTCCAACTATCTTGATGTCATTACTCAGGTCGACACTGTCGTTATGGATAAAACCGGAACTCTGACACAAGGAGTTTTTGAGGTTCAAGACGTTGTCGTAAACAGCGGTTTTGATAAAGAAACCCTCTTGAGTCTTGTGAGTGCTTTAGAGGCACACTCCAGTCACCCCGTAGCAAAAGCCATTGCTGCCTATGCTCCTGGCAATCTGCCTACAGTAGATGTTGAAGAAATTGCGGGACACGGAATGAAAGGTACGGTTGAAGGCGCCACGCTCCTGGTGGGAAATGCCAAACTTTTAGACCGGTTTCATATTGCGTATGATGCATCACACACCGCTGATGACAAAACCATTATTTATATTGCCCTTAACGACCGTTATGCCGGTTATATTGCCATTGCCGACACCCTCAAAGACGATGCTGCCGATGCCATTAGTGCGCTGCATAAACTACCCAATATTCAAAACATCATGATGCTCTCCGGCGATAAACAAGAAGTCGTTGACGCCATTGCCACAACACTGGGCATTGACAACGCCATGGGAGAACTTCTGCCTGAAGAAAAGTTTCGCATTGTAGAACAACTCAAAGCCGAAGGCAAAACAGTCGCGTTTGTCGGAGACGGTATTAATGATGCTCCCGTCATTACCCTGAGCGATGTCGGCATCGCCATGGGAGGCTTGGGCAGTGATGCCGCCATTGAAACTGCCGATGTCGTCATTCAAACCGATCAGCCCTCCAAAATTGCTACTGCCATTGCCATTGGTGAGGCAACCAAAAAGGTAATTTGGCAAAACATTTCTCTGGCCTTTGGCGTTAAAATCGCCGTCTTGATTGCCGGTGCTTTCGGTATGGCAACCATGTGGGAAGCCGTTATTGCCGATGTCGGCGTTGCCATGATCGCCATTATGAACTCTGCACGGATTGGAAAAATGCAGTTTTCATAGGCGCATCATACATTTACATGTAAATGTGTGATGCCGGTAATATACTTTTTTCAATAACTTTCGGTTCATTCCAAACACCATCTGCTAAATGAATTTTTTATTGTTGTTACTGTAGCGGGGATAAATATTACGAAGGGATGAATTATTGTTGTAAGTTTAAAAAAAGCGCTGCACAAAGCAGCGCCGAAGTTAGCATTTGGTTACAGGCAGTGTTTTAAAACACTTGGCAAGATGTCGGTTCAAGAGAAGTCTATACCTTATTACTGTTGTCATTGCGACAATACGCTCCGCATTAGAGCCGAGGCTTCACCTACATCATGCTTTATAATAATCTATACAATACTATGTGCATCAAAACGCACTGAACCCTACGGTGTGCCGTGTTATAAAATAACATTCACTGTATTATAAAATATTATAAAGAACACCTTGCTGTACAACCCAATTTGAACTCGCTACATTCCGCTGTAGCAGACAGTTTCAAACCCAAAGCCAAGAAAAAATCTGTTTCTATCATCGGCTTCCTTTGAAGTAATTTCGTACGTACTCAAAAATAGTATCACTATTATTATTAAAGGGTTCTTAAAAAGAGGAATTAACTAAGAGAGGTACCGTAACGCACACAAGGCGTTACTGCATTAGTTTTTATCGAGATCTACAATTTTATTTTTAGCGATCCACGGCATCATTTGACGCAGTCCGACACCGGTCTGTTCAATCAATGATGCACGGGCATTGGCACGTTCGGCATTCATACGCGGGTAGCCTGCTTGCCCCTCAAGAATAAAGTCTTTGGCAAACTGACCGTCTTGAATCTCTTTTAAAATGCTTCTCATGGCCGCTTTGGATTCATCGTTAATGACCCGTTTTCCTGAAACATAATCCCCATATTCAGCCGTATTGGAGATCGAGTAGCGCATATCGGCAATGCCGCCTTCAAACATAAGATCAACAATCAGCTTTAACTCATGAAGGCACTCAAAATATGCCAGCTCCGGAGCATAACCGGCTTCGGTCAAGGTTTCAAAACCGGCTTGTACCAGTGACGTCACACCCCCGCACAATACCGCCTGCTCACCAAAAAGGTCGGTCTCCGTCTCATCTTTAAAAGTTGTTTCAATAATTGCCGTACGACCGCCACCGATTGCTGAGGCGTACGAAAGCGCCAGCTCCTTAGTTGTTCCGCTGGGGTCTTGACCGACGGCAATGAGGTCAGGAATTCCGCCGCCGCGAACAAACTCGGAACGTACGGTGTGTCCCGGAGCTTTGGGCGCAATCATCGTAACATTGATATCGGCTCTTGGATGGATTCTTCCATAGTGAATATTAAACCCATGTCCAAAGGCAATGGTCGCACCTTCTTTGAGGTTCGGCTCAATCTCATTGGCATAAATGTCAGCCTGATTTTCATCCGGTAGTAAAATCATCACGACATCAGCTGCCGCCGATGCCTCGGCTACACTTAGCACCGTAAAGTTTTTGGCTTCAGCCTTGGCCCAGGATGAACCTCCTTTTCTAAGACCGATAACGACCTCTACACCACTGTCGCGTAAGTTTTCTGCGTGTGCATGCCCTTGGGATCCGAATCCGATCATTGCAACTTTTTTTGCTTTAATAAGCTCTAAATTACAATCTTTGTCATAATAAACATTTAATGCCATTACCTATGCCTTTGATACCGCCATATAAGACGAAAATTTTGCGCCATTATACAAAATAAAAGCAAAAAAAAGGTTTAATCCATGGGGTTAGCGTGGCATCATTGATATTTTTTTTGTTTAACGTGCTAGAATTTCCTTAAAAAAATTGGGGTGTGCATATGAAAAAATTTAACCTGTTTAACGAAATTATTGTTGTGGAACGATCCAAACTGCTCCATGCCATCAATAGTGCCAAAGAGTTTGCCATCACCTATGAGGGAGCAGTCATTGATGAGCATTTTGACACGCATCCGCTTATCTATCGCGGTACGGTAATACCGCATACGGCATCGACTTTGGCGCCACAAACCAAACGTGCACTCAAAGACATACTCGGACACCACTATAACATTATCGAGGATGACGAGCGTGTTCTCATTAAAGCTGCCGCCGCATGGAAAGAGATTTTAAATCTTAACATCAGACACTGTGACTATGATGACTCCTCAGGAGACGGCATTGCACTTTTTGCCGACAAAGAACTCGAATTAATGGGGTGGCATGCTACGGAATTTGATATTGAGTATCGCGATATGGTCACAGTCATTGAGTCTGCCTGTGAAGGTATTTTACTCTGCATCGAGCAGGAAGAACCCTACCAGTTCAGCGGTCTGGGATTCATTTTTGATATCATGTGTGCCCGCACCCGTGTCCGCGAATTCTGCATTGAAAGTATTCAGGACAAACTGCAAAACGATTCGCTGTTTTCTCAGGAGAACTTAAGCGATGACGAACGTGAAGCGGCTGAATTTTTTGGTGTACTGTAAGCGTCATAATTACATGTATTTTTCTGCCTCTTGCGTCAAAAGCCACCGATCCAAAATAATTTTTGCCGCAAGTGAGTCAATTCTGCCGTCACGTTTTTGTTTCATGACACCCCGCATCAATTCTTGAGCCTCCAACGAGCTCTCACTCTCATCCTGATAATAGAGCGGTCCTTCAAATGCCACCAGATTCATAAAATGTGCCACACGCCGCCGCATCTCTTCTTCGCTGCTGCCGCCCATGGGAATGCCAATCACCACCGCTTCTGCCTTCCACTCGGAAATACAGGCGTTGACTTCAGCCGCCGCCTGATGGCGGTTACGTCGCTCAACAGCCGGTAACGGCGTCACAATAGTACCCTCGGCAGTATACGCCAGACCAATGCGTTTGAGACCCAGATCTATGGCTATAATTCTCATTATTTTCCCAAACAGAAGCTTCCAAACATCTTCTCAAGCATTTCATCATTTTCAAAAGGTCGTGTAATCGAGGCAATCGCCTGAAGTGCTTCGTTAAGATGAAATGAAAACATCTCAAGTTCCTGATCTCGCAACGGCTCGTACGACGCTTCAATAGCCGCCAGGGTTTTTGAAACGGCATCAATCTGACGCGTCGAGATCAGCATCATCTCATCGGAACGGTTTTGGGCATCCATTATCGTCTTTAACGCGGCAATAAGCTCTTCGCTGCTCTCTTTACAATTAAGTCGCAGTGGTGAGAAGCCCGCAAGCGCTTCCCTATGAAACCGCTGTGGTAAATCGCTTTTGCTCACGATGACAATAATCTCTTTGCTATCTTCAAAGCGGTGTATCAGCTCAAGAATAGTTCGGTCGTGCGCATCATATTCCCGACTGCCGTCAAACAAAGCAATAATAATATCGCTTTCACGAGCCGCCTCAATAGAGCGCTCAATACCAATGCGTTCAATCTCATCCCCTGCCTCACGAATTCCCGCGGTATCGACAATTTTAATAAGGTGTGAGCCAATATGTATCTGCTCTTCAATAGTATCACGTGTTGTACCGGCAATATCGCTGACAATGGCACGGGAATAGTTGAGCAATGCATTTAAAAGTGAGCTTTTTCCCACATTGGGCTTACCGATAATACTGACCTTAAACCCCTGCATCAGTCCCGAGCGAGACTTTGAGACTTCTAATGTGTGCTGCAAGCGCATCTGTAGTGCTTCGAGTTTTACATGTATTTGATCAATTAAGTCCTGTGGCAAATCTTCTTCGGCATAATCAATACTGACTTCTGAATAGGCCAAAATATGCAGTAGTGCATCTCGCACCTCTTCAATATAATGTCGCAGGGAACCCTTCATTTGCTTCGCCAAAATTGCCGCGGCATCTTCACTTTGTGCCGCAATAAGCTGTGCGATGGCTTCAGCTTCACTCAGATCAATACGTCCGTTTAAAAAGGCTCGCTTGGAAAATTCCCCCGGTTGTGCCAGAATAGCCCCGGCATCCAGTGTCGCCTGCAGTATTTTTCGAGCAACAATGAAACCGCCGTGACACTGAAATTCGACGACATCTTCTGCGGTAAAACTATGCGGCGCCTTAAAATACACAACAATAGCTTCATCAAGCAGTCTGTTATTGGCATCATACAGTGTACTCAACGTAGCGTAACGTGCTATGATGCTCTGACGTAAAGTCAAACTTTTGGCAATCTCTAACGCACGCTCACCACTTAGACGAATAATGGCAATGGAGCCAATGCCGTGTGCCGTGGCAATGGCGGCGATGGTATGACTCACAGACACCCTCTAATAGTTGTTATAGTCGTTAATAATAATAAATTTTAGGCCATCACGAGTAGAACGAATAGCGACATATTTATCCGGATAGGTATCACGCAGTTGTTTTAGGGCAATTTGCACCAATACGCCGTCAAGCACTTTTGTTTGCGCTCGTCCGTCACGATCAACATTTTCAATGACACTTACCAGATAACGTGAAATCGACTCTTCCTGATTTTTCAAAAACTCGGCAATTTCAAGACGTAACTGCATGTTATACTCGGAGTTTATCCAGTTAAATATCATATAAGAGAGCGCTTTATAGCGGTACCCCTCTTTTCCGATAAGCAAAGCGGCATCTTTACCCGTAAACTCTACTAAAATCGTTTCACTGTCGTAAGCCGATACCTTAATGGTGTCAATATCAAAGCAGATTTTGGCAAACAGGGCATTAATTTTAGCATCGATCTCTTGGGCAATCTCATCGACAGAACGCTTGTCTTCAAAAAAGTTCGTGTCAATATTATTGCTACGATGCGGCACATCAGTGTCTTCGTATGCTTTGATGTCAACAGCTTCCTCTTTCTGGTCGGTCACAAAACTCTCTGGCATAATGGTGTCATTATAAATCACCTGATCGACACTCTCGACAACAAGAGTATCGCTAGAAGCCATCACAACACGCTCTTGACTCACCATAGCAGGTGTATCCTCGACGATGGTCTCACAAGCTTTTTGAGACGTTTGCTTTGGCGCTTCATCAGCGTTGTCCGTTACAATACAACGTGCTACAATAACGGCATTTTTCTGAAAAATTCCCAAAAAACCTTTCGTGGGGTATTGAACAATTTCAACTTGCAGCTGAGTGACTGAACATGTCAGTTTCGCAGCAGCTCTGGCATAGGCATCTTCAAGTGTAGAGGCTTCAATCTTTATCATGCTTTGTCTCCACATCATGCTTTTGCTGACGTTCGGCTTTGGCTGTCTCAAACTTCTTGTTAACCATATATTGCTGGGCAATAGAAAAGAGATTGTTAACCAACCAGTACAACACCAAGCCTGCCGGGAACGTCAGGAAGAAAAAGGTAAAGATAACCGGTAACCATTTAAACAGTTTTGCCTGCATCGGATCGGTAAAGGTATTGGGAGTAATGTGCTGCTGGTACCACATGGTAGCTCCCATTAAAATCGGCAGTACAAACCATGGATCCATTCGGGACAGATCAGACCATACCAACCATGATGCACCCTGTAGCTCTACGGCATTAAGCAGTACCCGGTAAATAGCAAAGAAAATGGGAATTTGCAGCAACATGGGCAAGCAGCCGCCAAGAGGATTGGCACCATGCTTTTTATAGGTCTCCATAACAGCTGCGTTCATACGCTGTGGATCACCTTTATGCTTGGCCTGAATCTCTTTGATCTTGGGTGCGATCTCTTTCATTTTTTGCATTGAGACCATTCCTTTGTAGGTTAACGGAAACATAAGCAAGCGAATAATCAGCGTTAAGGCAATAATTGCCCAACCCCAATTACCGAAAAAACCGTGCAACCAAAACAGAACACTGAACATTGGAGCCGCAATAAAAGTAAAGAACCCATACTCGATGGCATGTACTAGAACCGGATCAATAGACTTTAGGGTTGCATAGGTCTTTGGACCAATATACCCGTGAAACGACATGGTCGGTTTGGCATCAAAGTAGAGCACCGGATCACTGTTGCTATCGCGGTCAACAATAACATTAATATCACGATCAAGACCATAAAACATACTCGCAAAGTATTGCCCGAAAGCCGACATTATTTTGACATTACTAAAGGTAGAACGGCCTTCAACATCACCGTCTTCAAATACTGTCGTTAAATCATCGCCGTCATAGATGAGTGCGCCGTGCACCGTCATAATCTGCTCGTTGGCATTTTTGGCTCGTTGCCCCAAATAGACAAAGTAACGCTTCTCCTCAGAAAGCTTAATAGCAACATCGTAATGACCGTCAGCATATACGGTAATCTCTTTGATCACCGTAAGCTCCGGTAGTGTTTGCGTCAGTGTAATGGTTGCCTTGTTACTATTCATGAGGTCGATGGTTGATGCAGAGGCAACATACGGTGTTGTAAGCGCTACGGCATCTACCTTACCATCTGAAAAACGAATATGTAACGGTTTGGCACCCTCACGCGATATGAGCTCTGTATGCTGCCCCTCTTCAATATTGTATTTGTCATCTTTTAGCACCAGAGAATCAATGCGACCCAGGGTGTCAATAGACATGGTAAAATTCTGGGCCTCTATGTGAACCAGTTTTGTGGAGCTTTGCAATGACGTATCGACCTTCGGAGTCGCCGGAGTATTAGAAGCCGTCGTAGCATCATGATACCCTTTTTCAATGCTGTCTACAATTGAGACATTCTGAATGTTTTGCGATCCGTTTTGATCGGTATGAACCTGTTGTTCAGGCGGAAATATGGCGGTGTACCCTATGAAAAAAACAAATGAGAGCACGACGGCAATCATTAAACGCTGGTTGGATGACATATTTTCTAACACGATTACCCTTTGAAAGTAAAATTTTTAATCATGTAAAAGCGATGTTGACTTTTTGGAATAAGCCAGTATTTTATCGTATCTAAAGTTAAATTTGAGGGCTGTTTCGACAAATTATGCAATATTGGATAGTCAATGCCCCCTTTACAGAATTGATTGCACCGTAAAATACGAAAAATCGTACTAAAAAAAGCATAATATAATGGATTTTGTTCAAATTGCCACTTGGCGTACTCGGAACATGAAGGATAAAAGCGACAACTTCCAAAACTCAGCAGGGAAAAAAACTTCTGATAGACACTCAGAAATGACAGAAAGATATTTCGAATCATTGACATAATCCGCCACTTCGCCTGAAAAGTGCCTGAAGATCCGACTTGAGATGTTTGTAAGATAATGAATGCATAGAGGCTTTGGCAACCAAAACATAATGTCCGTCTTCCAATTGGGATGCGAACTCTGCAAACAGTGCTCGCAATCGACGTTTTGAACGGTTACGCCTAACGGCATTACCGACTTTCTTTCCGGCAGTAAAACCAATGCGTCTGTCTCCCGATTTTTTGAAGTAAAAAAGAACGCAGGAACGGGAGTGTTCACTTCTGCCTCTTTTGTAGATAAACTGAAACTCGTTATTGTGTTTCAGCAAGTCAAAATTGGCTAAACGCTCAATTTTTTTCTACCCTTGGCACGGCGCGCGTTAATCACTCTGCGGCCATTTTTTGTAGCCATGCGAGTTCTAAAACCGTGAGTACGTTTTCGTGGTGTATTATGCGGTTGGTATGTTCTTTTCATTACCATTCCTTAATCAATTTTTAGCACGCAATTTTAGTAAAAAAATGCTTAAAGATCGTTTAAGTTTTAACTATCTCTTCGGGTTTCTCTAAAATTCTCACCATTTTTATGTTACAATTCTTGTAATTTGTTAAAGTAAAGGACACCTCATATGACCGCTCATGAAGACTACACACAAGAGATTACTTCCCATTTTATGAATCCACAAAATTATGGTGTCATTGAAGATGCCGACGGTATTGGTGTCGGAGTAGACAACGCTACACAGGCTTATGTCATCATATATATTAAACATGATGCTACCACTATAAATGATATGCGTTTTGCCACCAACAGTTCTCAAGACACCATAACACTGGGCTCGATGCTCACCGAGATGCTCAAAGGAGATACCATCGTCAACGCGCTGCATCACGTCACCCAGCTTGAACACGACTTGAAAGCCTCCTACGCAGCTATAGAAGCTCCCGAAGTTGACATGAGCAAGCCCGAAGAGGAGCGGGTACAGCGCGTCTCCACGGAGTATCAGGACAGCGCCAACATGGTACTAACGGCATTTCGAGCGGCAATGCGTCACAGTGAGCGTAAAAATGAAGGCATCCATGAAGAGAAATTTTCCATGAATATTGCCAAGCACTGCCCGTACTCCAATACCGATTGTCATTTTACTCAGGCAGAAATTTAGTATTTTATATTTAAAAATATTTTTTTCGGTCGATATATCAACTAAGCCACTGCTATAAGGAGTTTGTATTATGATAAGTTCATCTCTTCAAGCCTATCATTCTAATGAGTTACGTATTCAAATGTTTACAAGCAGTGGCGATGATACCATTTCTCTTAACTTCTTCAGGGAACAAAGTCTCTCGCTTCAGTATAAAAGCGACACCGACAAACGTCTTACCAACGTCTCGTTTAGCTCCATGCAATCCTTCCAGTTTCACATAGAAAGTGACGGTATTGACGACCAGGACAAAAAAGAGATTGAGGCTTTAATGACCCTAGCACAACCCTTTATTGACCATTTCATGAACGAACTTTCTGATGCTAAACAAACAACCCCTCTTCATTCGGTTACTAAAGCATTAGCAAATCTCTTTTCTCCCTTGCAAGATCAAAGCCAAAACCATCAAAATTATGCCAAACGTGAAATTGTAAAAGCTTTTGATACTGCAGCGTTCCAGATCGAATCATTTGAAAATATCCTGCAAGAGGCACAACGGTTCCTTGAAGAAGTATTACACATTTTTGATGCCGATACCCCCTCACTATATGCCTAATTTCCTTCAAACAGAAAATCTTTTAGCGGGGGTTGGGCAGTAGACTGATCTGATGAGGGCACCAAATCAAGAAGTTCCTGTTTCATTTTCATATGACAGTCCCGACACTCCTGAATTACATCATGCTCCCGAATATTGGGCTTATTAATCTTTTCCATAGAGTGACACCCGAAACAGTCGCTGCCGCACTCTGCCATGGAACTGGGATTGGCACTATGACAGTTAATACAGGTCAACATCGGCTTATGCCGTAAATCCTCATTAATGGTCGGAACCAGTGCCGGATGACAGGTCAAACAGTCTCCGGTACATGCCAGCAATGATCCTATGATAAATAATAGCGCGTACAATACCTTCATACCACAAATTATACAGAACAATGTTAAATGGAATGCTACTTGCTAGTCTTTCAATAGGAGATACTCTTAGTTGATAGCTCCAGCTCAAAGGCAGGAATATCTTGAAATTTTTTATCATTTTTTTTATTACTGTTTATATCACTCTGCTTCACGCCAGCTTGAATGATCATTTTGTCAGCACATGGAAAACTGACAACCCCGGAACATCCAACAGTAGCTCCATCACCATCCCAACCGCAGGGCTGGGCTATGCGTATCAAGTGGACTGGAACAATGACGGCGATTTTCTCGATGCCGATGAAACGACCGTCTATCACGATGACATCACCCATGATTTCGGTGTTGCAGGAACTTATACTATTCGTATTTCAGGACGGTTTCCACGCATCTATTTTAACAATGGCGGCGATAAAGAGAAAATTCTCTCCATAGAGCAATGGGGAACCATTCAGTGGAAAAGCATGGGACGGGCTTTTTACGGTGCCAAAAATCTGGCAATATTGGCTACTGATACTCCCGATTTTTCTGCCGTAACTGACATGCAGTACATGTTCAACGGTGCCACCCGGGCCAATCCCGACACAACATTTTGGGATACCTCATCGGTACGTAATATGCGCTACATGTTTGCCCGTACCGCCATGGCTGCTCCCACTACTACTTTTTGGGACACCTCACAAGTCACCAATATGTCGTATATGTTCTATCTTGCCGCCGCCGCTAACCCTGACACAAGCCACTGGGATACCGGCAACGTGACAAGCATGCGATCCATGTTTCGCAAAGCACTCCTGGCAACTCCTGATACCGCGTCATGGAACACTGCTGCCGTTACCGATATGGCACTGATGTTTCGCGATGCGCCTCTTGCCAATCCTGACACCGGTAGCTGGGATCTCACAAATGTTAGTGATCTCTCTTATATGTTCTACAAAGCGACTGCTGCCAAACCCGATACCACATCATGGAATACCGCTTCAGTTACCAATATGCGCAACCTTTTCTCATGGGCAGCCGCAGCCAAACCCGATACAAGCCACTGGAATACCGGCAATGTCACAAAAATGCAGTATATGTTTTACAAAGCGACCGCTGCCGATCCGGATGCAACCCGTTGGAATATCGGCAATGTGACTGATATGAGTGCCATGTTCACAGACATTACCCTTGCCACACCCCGTTATGATGCTCTGCTGCTAGCATTTGATGCACAAAATGTTCAAAACGGCGTTACCTTTCATGGCGGAAATTCCACCTACTGCAGCAGTGCCGAGGCACGGAAACACCTCATGACGACCTACGGCTGGAATATCACGGACGGCGGCATCGACTGCCGTCCCATTACCCCGACACAGGCTCCCAATCTACAGGAGAGCTCCGACTCCGGCAGCTCCGCTACGGACAATAACACCAGCAATAGAACTCTGATTTTTGATCTTCCGTGTCTGCGAATCGGCAATACCCTCTCGCTCTACAGTGACTATACCATGGTGGCAACCCACACATGCACGACCCTTGATGTCGTCGAAGTGACGGCGAACCAACTCACTCTGGGTACGCACAAGATGACCTATACCGATGCCAATATCACCCACGAGTCCCTCCACTCACCTGAATTAAATGTAACCATTTACAATAACCCGCCTGTGGCTACAGATAATCACTATACATTATACGAAGATACCCGTCTATATGCCAATGTCATTGGCGACGCCGTTACCGACAGTGATATTGACGGTGACCTGTTACACATCATTTCCTACTCGACTCCGCTTCACGGTACCCTATCAATTGAGAATAACGGTACGTTGACCTATATTCCCCATACCGATTTTTATGGCAGTGATACGTTTCGTTACCGCATTGGTGACGGTAACGGCGGTGAAGCAGATGCCCTGGTGAGCCTAACTGTTATACCGCGCAATGATGCTCCGGTAATTGCCGAAGGCAACAACACGCAAATGGCCATTAATGAAGATACGATTTTGACCACCCTGCTGCACGCCGATGATCGCGATGGTGACCCACTCTACTGGAATGTTCAAAGTCCTGCAACACACGGTAACGTACATATTGAAAACACCGGAAATACGCCTGTCGTCTCTTACACCCCGCAAGCCGACTACTTTGGAAATGATCATTTTGAAATTCGTGTCAGTGACGCCAATGCCAGTGATACCATCACCTTTTTTATTCACGTCGCGCCGCTCAACGATCTTCCGGTTGCTGTCAATGACGTCACCTCAAGCTATGACGGCCATACCGTAACCCTTGATGTTTTAGGCAATGATTATGATGTTGATCATGATACCTTGTCTCTTGAAAGTACTAGCATACCGACATATGGAAGTGCGATAATTGCAGGCGATGTTATTGTCTACACCGCCCCTCATAACCTAACGGCTACCGATACTTTTACATACACCATCCGTGATGCTAACGGCGGCAGTGCCACGGCAAGCGTCAGTATTGCCGTCACAACTATGGATCGTGACGGCATTGAAGAAGCTCCCGGTTTGGACAATAATCACAACGGAAAAGACGATCGTTTTGAAAGTCATGTTGCAACACAGTCATTTGAGAGTGATTTTATAACCCTTGCGGTACAAAGCAGTGCTACAATTCATGATATGCGTCTTCATACGAACCCGATTACAACCACCCTCAACGACGGTTCCACAATAATTATGCCCTTTGGTACCATTGCTTTTAAAATCATCGACATCAATGAGGGCGGCAATGCACTAATTGCGCTCTACTATCCTAAAAATGAGCAGATTCAAGGGTATGCCAAACGCCTTGAAGACGGTTCCTGGCATCTTTTGGAATCACAAGTTACACATACCGACACCCAGACTGTTATACGTTTTAGCATCACTGACGGCAGCCCGTTCGATTTAGACACTGTTCCTGCGCAAATTACCGATCCCGGTGGGGCATACTACCAGGCGGCCTCACCGGTTACCGTTCCAATATCGCCCCTAACGATAATCATGATCGTGCTACTGCTCTTTTTACAGGGTATCACCACCCTTCATGCTACTCGAAAAAGGCGGCACTGACATACCCCACCACCCGAGAGAGATCGCCGCTGGCATCGGCGCTGGTGCGGTAGTCTAGAAGTTTTACATGATAGTTGCGTTGTTTTGCCGTATCCAGCAATGCTTTGACTCCAATCATACCGCATGCTTCACATCCCTGTTCAATGACACTGTTGTCTCGAGCAAGTATTGCTTCCAGACAGATATTATCGAGTGCCTTCGCATCATTTTGAGTATAGAAATGACTCAAATCAGTACTGATAACCAGCACATTTTGCGGATCTTGCAATATTGACATACATAAAGCGGCAACATTACGGTAATCTTCATGCCCATAAATAAGTTCAACGACACTACTGTGCGGAAGATAATGGTAAATCAACGGCATTTGCGTTTCGGTACTGTGCTCTTTCTCGTGGGCAAGCGCTACATAGGTCAGGTCAAACTCTGCTTTCAGATGCCGTGCATATGCATTATCATACCGCAACATACCGCAGGGCGTTTCAAAGGCCTCTGCTTCAATCACACTGACTCCCTCAATACCCACATAATGACTCGGCCCGATGACGATGACCCGTTTGGCATGCGAACGGTGCAACGCTCTGTAGGCAATATTGGCGGTAAAGCCGCTGTAGACATAACCGGCATGCGGTACAATAACAGCGCGCGGTACCTGAGTCCATATCGACGTATCATTCAGATGCGTGTCAAGCTGGGCATTCCATTGTGTGATCATTGCTTCAATCGCATCACACTCAGCAGGATAGAACGTTCCTCGAACGGCACATTTTCTAATCATTATATGCTCCTATATCGGAATTTTTTTCACCTCATACGTGTAAATTTCAGGAAAATACTTCAGGCAGTCTCCCTGCATTCCGGCTTTTTGACACAAAGATGCCAAAAAGTCTTCTACTTGGGGCAATTGCTCCCACACTTGCGGCAGATAGGTCGCCTGATGCATACCATGTTTTAAAATAACCCCATCAATTTTGGGACGAATATGCTCGTAAAGTGCTGTTATATTCTCGTAATGCAGTGCCTTTGGCTCGCTAAGAAGCGAAATTTCAATACGGAAGGTTGGCGAATCAAACTCTTCCCTGCTCAGCGGCACAAAACGCGGATCATCGAATGCTGCTGCTTTGGCATTGGAAATCACATCCTCTAAAAGCGACCGGCGCGCCAATAATGACCCGATGCAGCCCCGCAAGCTATGGTTGAGTTCCAAAGTCACAAAGGTTGCTGCCTGCCGCCTTAACTCAGGATGTTCCCGAAGCAGGGCATCATTGTCGAGAATACGACGATTCTCAAATACCTCAGCAATAGCATCACGAGCTATGTTGATTAAATAATTTTCATTCATCATCATCACCTCACAACAATTATATGCTATTATTGCTTATACTAACTAGAAAGGGTTCAGCCGATGCATGTGACACTCTGTCTCTCCGGCGGTGCGGCACGCGGTGCATTTCATTTGGGTGTTTTGCAAGCGCTTGATACCTTAAACGTTACCGTTAAAGCACTCTCCGGAAGCAGTATCGGTGCCGTCATTGCTTTGAGTTATGCAAGCGGCGTATCCCCAAAAGAGCAACTTGCACTCTTTAAAAGTGCCGCATTTAAACGCAGTATCCGATTTAATTATTTTAAAAAAGGCATCTTTCGCATTGATACCTCGGCACCGATTGTTAACGAACTGCTACCCGTAACATCCTTTGAAGCCCTCAATATTCCTACCTATGTCACCACGGTAGATCTTCGTGACGGAGTACTGCATACGCTCAACAGCGGTGATACTCATGTTGCCGCTTTGGCATCGACGGCACTCGTGCCACTCTTTCGACCGGTATTGCATCAGCAGATGCTCCTTGCAGACGGCGGTTTTTTAAATAATTTTCCCCTCCAGCCACTCCAAACTTACCAACTGCCCATTATCGGGAGTAATGCCATGCCCGTCACACCCCGGCAACCACAGGGAATTCGAGACATCTTCAAACGCGCCCTGTTTCTTTTAAGCCAATCGGCTGTTATTGACAAACTTCAAACCTGTAACTACTACATTACCTCCCCAAAACTCGCACGTTATCCGCTCTTTAGGCGCAATGCTTTAGATGAACTTTTTGCACTCGGTTATACATGTACCCACAAAATATTCTCAAATCCTGCGCAAGAGGGCATCGAGCATTCTCGTCGAAAAAAGCCGCTTGAACAGTCCTAAAAGGTGGGTAGCCGACGTGACATAGTACCGTGCAGCCGGATGTTCTTTCTCTAATGCCAAAAGAACTTTTTGAATGACGGCATCTGATTGACGTGTCCATAGACTCGCCTCTTTTTTCTCACTGGAATTCAAAAGTTCACGCTCATAATCTGCTTTAAAAACAGAATGTTCACGGTCTATATTTTTAACAAACATCACCTGAGCATTCTGACGAAACCCAGAGCTTATCGGACCGGTGTTAAGCGTAATGATCTCAATATTGCTACCATGCAATTCAAGCCTCAGGGTATCGCACAGTCCCTCAACGGCATATTTGGAAGCGTTGTAAGCACCTCGAAACCGTAATGAGACCAGTCCTAGAACTGAACTGTGCTGAATGATTCGCCCGTGTCCTTGAGCACGCATTACCGGAAGAATGCGACAGGTTAACGCATGCAACCCAAAGACATTGGTCTCAAACTGTGCTTTCAACACATCGGTACTAACATCTTCTACCGCGCCGGGCTGTCCGTAACCGGCATTGTTAAAGAGGGCATCAAGAGTACCGCCGGTTTGCTGAAGTACGGCATTTAGCGTTTGTTCTATGCTTTGATGTGATGTGACATCCAACCTATATGCCTCCAATCCTTCGGCACGCAAACGTTTTACATCGGCTTGTTGGCGTGCTGTGGCAAAAACACGGTAACCGTTTCGGTGGAGATAATGTGCCGTATCGTACCCGATGCCGCTGGAACATCCTGTAATCAAAATACTTTTCATCGGTCATTCTCACGATCTTGACACTCCAGTCGTAATGCCATGATCGCTACAACCATACCAAAAACAAATGCACCGAACAACACACTAAGCGAACGGTAATAGTTCCCTGCTGCAATGGAAATAATGACAAGAAAAAAAATAAATACACCTAAAAGAACTTTTTCTTTTGCTTTTAGTTTGCAACCAAACATTTATTCACTTTATTTAATTTAAGATACTTATTGTAAAATACATGTAAAATTATAGTATAACTCGATTAATACTTGAGGAACAAAGATGAAACACTACCACAGTGACGGCAAAAAACTTTTACATGTAGCCTATGACGATCATCCGGGTGTTGGCGATCTTATTGACGGCATGCATATTCTCTCAACCCATACCAGGGAGTCTGATCTGGCACTTTTTTTTCAAGAAGACAGTGGGCAAATCGGTGTTTATGTCCTTGATGACAATTATATTGTCGGGCGTGTTTTTGGATTTGACACCCTGGTCGATGCCGTCAATGCCTGGATGACCGATGAGGTTTAAAGAGGCAGTATGTTTCATATTCATAGATAATAATACTCATCATTTATAATATATTCTTAATTGTCACTTTTATTTTGCACCTAAATCAGACACTTTTAAGTAAACAAAATGATTATTTCGATAGAATATATTTCTAATTTTTTATTGTGTGGATTTTATATGAAACTAAGCCTTGTATTTCTCGTATTGTGGTTACCACTCTTTGCATCAACAGAAAAAAAAATTATTGTCGCCTCATTTCCCACGCAACACCTGGCCGATAATGCTTTAGCTGTTTTTGAATCAAAACTCGGCAAAAAACTCCTGAAAAAGCAGCAACACTCCTATTTTAACATTATTGCCAGAGCATCGGGAACGTCATATATTATTGCCATTGAACCTTTGAAAAACTACCAGGAGGCACTGCAGGTAAAAGCACTCCTGCCACGAGAATATGCCGATGCCTTTATTAACAGTTATACGCCTCCAAAAACACTTGTCGTCGAAACTAAAAATGTTGAAAACATTTTGACACAAATCACTTCCGATACGCAACCCCCCGCAACACTTTCCAAACAACAATTGACGGAAGAGACGACGCATTATCCCGATACAGCCGAACAAAAGGTGCCTGAATCTATCACACACTCAACATCTGACACCACTCCGACCGACCTTCATCACACGCCGCCGGTATCCTCACCGCATGCGGCATCGACGCCATCTCCCGGTACGCTGTTTTCCAGTCTCTCACTGCCTCTTGAGTACCTTCTCATCGGCATGGGCATCGTACTGCTCACTCTGCTGTTGGGCTTCGTACGATATTATAGAAAATATCATGCTTTAAAAAAAGAGCTTCGATGTAACAACGCCCCGGATAACGACAATGCTGCCACAACATCCAAGTCTTCCGATATCTTCTTTGTGCGTCAACATTGAAGCGTCACACCCTAAGGCTTATCATGCATTATCCGTATTATTTCTCTTTAAAACCCTGTGTGTTTGCACTGCTTTTTGTTTTAAGCATCTGCTCACTGCATGCCAAAACATTAGCCTACGATTATGCCATTGCATGGGCACGAGAAGGAGAGATGGAACGCGCTTTAAGCGAACTTCAGGCGCTCCATCGGGAGCATCCCCGCAATACCCAACTGCTGTATGACTACATTACC